>NZ_AQOH01000244.1 GCF_000364705.1 Pseudomonas fuscovaginae SE-1
GCGCTTTCAGCCACATCCGTCGACAGGCTTGGCCTGCCAACGAATGTGGCTCTGGCGATGAAAGCCAATGTCGCCGTTATTCAAGCGGTGCAGTCTCAAGTGGAAATCATCGAGGATCGCCTGCTGCATGAGGTTTCCTTACGTCCGGAGTTTTCGCTATTGAAAACGATGCCGGGGATTGGCGAAGTTCTGGCAACCGTCATCATGCTGGAAACCGGAAGTATTGAGCGTTTTGCCAGCGTTGGAAATTTTGCTTCTTATGCTCGATGCGTCAAAAGTGAGCATTACTCCAACGGCAAGAAAAAGGGTGAAGGCAATGCCAAGAATGGCAACGCCTACTTGATCTGGGCCTTTATCGAAGCGGCTAATTTTGCCCGGCGATTCAGTGACGACGCAAAACGCTTTTTCGAAAAAA
>NZ_AQOH01000245.1 GCF_000364705.1 Pseudomonas fuscovaginae SE-1
TGTGGCATAGACCTGCATTCGAACAATAGCGTTGTGGTGGTTACCGACGAAACGGATCGAGCCCTGATCAGTCGACGCTGTCCCAATGAGTTAACGAAGATCCTCAATCTGCTTGAGCCCCATCGCACCGAGCTGGTCGGCGCAGTGGTGGAGTCAACCTACAACTGGTATTGGCTGGTGGATGGCCTCATGGCCGCCGGCTACGAGGTCCGGCTGGCCAATCCGGTCGCCATGAAACGCTACGAGGGTTTAAAGCATTCTGACGACAAGGATGACGCAGCCTTTCTGGCGCATCTGCTGCGCCTTGGCATTCTGCCGACAGGCTATATCCATCCACCGCAAGAGCGGGCTCTGCGAGATTTGGCACGCAAGCGCATTCAACTGGTGCGCAATAGAACACAGCACATTCTGGCGGTCGAAAACATAATGGCGCGCCAGTTTGGCGAGCGATTGAGCTGCAATGAAGTCAAAGCGC
>NZ_AQOH01000246.1 GCF_000364705.1 Pseudomonas fuscovaginae SE-1
ACCATGGCCGACCTGCTGGAAGTGCTCGACGTGGTGGTCGCCGACGATCCGGACAAGTCCGGCGACCTGTGGCGCCTGCAACCGTGGGTGCCGATCCCGACTGCCTCGAGCGTACGTCCGACGTCCTACCTGACGCTCGCCGCCGATGCCGGCCTGCTGGCCGGCAAGCGCCTCGGTGTACCGAAGATGTTCATCAACCAGGACCCCGATGCGGGTACCAGCGAGAAGCCGGGCATCGGCGGCCCGACCGGCCAACGCATCCACACCCGCCCCTCCGTCATCAAACTGTGGGAAGCGGCGCGCCAGTCCCTGGAAACGGCGGGTGCCACGGTGGTGGAAGTCGACTTTCCCCTGGTCTCCAATTGCGAAGGCGATCGTCCCGGCGCGCCGACGGTGTTCAACCGCGGCCTGGTCTCGAAAGCATTTCTGCATGAAGAACTGTGGGAGCTGTCGGCCTGGGGTTTCGACAATTTCCTGCGCGACAACGGCGACCCGACGCTGAACCGCCTGGCCGATGTCGATGGCCCGAGCATCTTTCCCCACGACCCCGGCACCCTGCCCAACCGCGAGGACGACCTCGCCGCCGGCATGGCGGAATACGTGCGCATGGCGCAACAGGGCATCAAGCCCTGGAATGAGCTGCCGTCGTTGCCGGATGGCCTGCGCGGCCTGGAACGGACCCGCAAGCTCGATCTGGAAGACTGGATGGACGACCTGCAACTCGACGCCGTGCTGTTCCCGACGGTCGCCGACGTCGGCCCGGCCGATGCCGATGTGAACCCGGTGTCCGCCGACATCGCCTGGAGCAATGGGATCTGGGTGGCCAATGGCAACCTGACGATTCGGCACCTCGGTGTACCGACCGTGACCGTGCCCATGGGCCTGATGGAGGATATCGGCATGCCGGTCGGCCTGACCTTCGCCGGTCGCGCCTATGATGACAACCGATTGTTGCAACTGGCCTCGGCCTACGAGTCGACCGGTTCGAAGCGGGTCATCCCGCCTCGCACACCGCCGCTGAAAAGCAACTGATCCCGCCGAACTTGGCGGCAGGCTCATCGGTTGACGATGAAGCCTGCCGCCAAGTCCCTCTCCCCTCTTCTCAGTCCTTCGTCACCACCGACAAGGTGCTCCCCAGGAAAAACGCCGGGGTGCGCCAGCGGGCGAACAGCATCAACACCAGGCCCAAGGCCAGGATGGTCATGGCGATGATGAACACCAGCCCCACCCCGGCGATATGCGAACCGCTGCCGAACTCGGGCGAGATGCTGTCGAAGGCCGTCTGCCAGAAGATCACCGAGAGCATCGACGCCCCCACCAGTGGGCACAGGCCGCGCATGAGAAAATGCCGCAGGCTGAAGAACAGGCTATGGCGGAAGTACCAGACGCAGGCAAACGCCGTCAGCGAGTAGTAGAAGCAGATCATCATGCCCAGCGCGGTGATGGTGTCCGCCAGCACGTTGTCGCTCAGGGTGCGCATGGTCACGTAGAACGTACCGGTGGCGATGCCTGCGGCAATCGTGGCGTAGCGCGGGGTACGCGAGCGCGGGCAGATGCTGGCGAAGCGTTGCGAGACCGCGCCGTAGTACCCCATGGCCAACAGGGTGCGCGCCGGCGAGATGAAGGTCGATTGCAACGATGCCGCCGTGCTCGCCAGCACCGCCACGGACATCAGGATCGCCAGCGGCCCCATCACCGGGCCGGCCAGGTGGGCGAAGACGTTTTCCTGGATCTGCGGATTGCCCAGCCCCCAGCCGGTCTCGCCGATACCGGCGAACTGCAGGGTCGCGGCGGCGGTGAACAGGTACAACGCGAGGATCACCAGCACCGTGACGGTGGCCGCGCGTCCCGGGACCTTCTCGCTGCCGACCGACTCCTCGCTGACGGTCAGGCACAGGTCCCAGCCCCAGAAGATGAAGATCGACAACGACAGCCCCGCGGCGAAGGCCGAGAACGACTCGATGTTGAAGGGGTTGAACCATTCGGCGTGAAACACCACCGGTGCCGAAGGCGGTGCGGCCTGGAACGCTGCGATGGAAAAGCCGATCAGCACCAGCAACTGCAGGGCGACCAGCGCATATTGCACGCGCATGGTCATGCCGATGCCGCGACAGCTGATCCACACCGCAATGGAGATGAAGACGCAGCAGGTGACGATGTTGACCAGCAGATTTTCCCGCAACTGCGCCAGCTCCGGGATACCGGTGAGCTGGGCCAGGAACAGATAGAAGAAGTCCACGGCCACCCCGGCCAGGTTGGACAGCACGATGGTGGTGGCCGTGACCAGCCCCCAGCCACCGATCCAGCCGATCATCGGGCCGAACGCCCGCGCCGACCAGGTGAACGAAGTGCCGCTGTCCGGCTCGGCCGCATTCAATTCGCGATAGCCCAGCGCGACCAGCAGCATCGGCAGGAAGCCGACGATGAACACCGCGGGTAGGTACACCCCCACTTCGCGCACGGTGGGCCCCAGTGCGCCGGTCAGGGTGTAGACCGGCGCGATGGTCGATATGCCCAGTACCACACAGGCCAACAGCCCGACCTTGCCCTGGGCCAGGCCCTTGGCGTTCACGGCGTCGTCCGTGCCTGTTGTCTCGTGGCCCCGGGCGGCCTCGATGTATTCACTCATAAGCCTTTGCCACCTTTTGGAATTATTTTCAGTGTCGCTGGATCGGGTCCGAGCGGATTCAGCGCGTTCCGCGGGCCTCGGCATGACGTTGACAGGCCTGCCGAAACGCCTGGAACAGCGTGCGCGACTCGGGGTTTTCGTCCAGCCGCCACTCCGGGTGCCACTGCACGCCGACAACAAAGCCCACCGAATCGCGAACCGAGACGGCTTCGACCAGACCGTCCGGGGCCAAGGCTTCTACCCGCAAGGCGGGCGCCAGGCGGTCGATACCCTGGCTGTGCAACGAGTTGACGCAAAACTCGGCGGGCAGGCCGAGTTGCTCGAACACGCCGCCGGACTGCACGTGGACCGCATGTCGCGGCGCGTAGTGTTCGGCCAGCGTTTCCCCTTGCGGTTCGCGGTGGTCGAGGAAACCGGGCAGCTCCTGCACGCGCTGGTGCAGCGAACCGCCCAGGCTGACGTTGAGTTCCTGGAAGCCGCGGCAGATGCAGAACACCGGGATGCCCTGGTCGATGGCCAGGCGCAGCAGCGGCAAGGTATTGGCGTCGCGGGCCGCATCGTGGGCAGTGCCCTCCAGGCTCGGCTCACCCTGGTAGAGGGACGGGTGGACGTTGGAAGGCGAGCCGGTGAACAACAGGCCATCGAGGTGTTCCAGCAGCCCCTGCGGATCGCTGGGAAGGCTGCGCGCCGGCAGCAGTACCGGCAGCCCGGCGTGGGCCGCGGCTTCGACATACTTGTCGCCGACAGTATGGGAGTCGTATTTACCCAGCACTTGTCGGCAGGCGGTGACACCGATCAGGGGCACGCGGGACATGGTCATTCTCCAGAAAAAAGCCGTCGGCGCAGGGCCGACGGCAGAGACTCAGATACCCAGGCGATCACGCAACTGGTAATAGGCGGCCCCCATGGCCGTGAACGGCACGCGCAACAGACGTCCACCGGGGAATGGGTAGTGGGTCAGGCCCGCCAGGGCGTCGAAACGCTCGGCCTGGTTGCGCAGGGCCTCGGCCAGCACCTTGCCGGCCAGGTGCGTGTAGGTCACGCCGTGGCCGCTGCAGCCCTGGGAGTAGTAGATGTTGTCGCCCAGGCGACCGACCTGCGGCAGGCGCGACAGGGTCAGCAGGAAGTTGCCGGTCCAGGTGAAGTCGATCTTCACGTGCTTGAGCTGCGGGAAGGTCTTGAGCATCTTCGGCCGGATGATCGCTTCGATATCCGCCGGATCGCGTGCGCCATAGACCACGCCACCGCCATAGATCAGCCGGCGGTCGGCGGTGAGGCGGAAGTAGTCGAGCAGGTAGTTGCAGTCCTCGACGCAATAGTCCTGGGGCAGCAGGCTGCGCGCCAGATCCTCCGACAACGGCTCGGTGGCGAGCACCTGGGTACCGCACGGCATGGACTTGGCGGCCAGTTCCGGCACCAGCCCGCCGAGGTAGGCGTTGCCGGCCACCACGACGAACTTGGCCCGGACCTGGCCCTTGGGTGTGTGTACCACCGGGTGCTCGCCCCGCTCGATGCGGGTCGCCGGGCTCTGTTCATGGATGACGCCACCCAGCGAGGCGACGGCGGCCGCCTCGCCCAGGGCCAGGTTGAGCGGATGAATGTGACCGCCGCTCATGTCGAGCATGCCGCCGACATAACGGTCGGTGCCGACCACTTCGCGGATCCGTCGCTCGTCCATCAGTTCGAGCTGGGTGTGCCCATAACGCTCCCAGAGTTTTTTCTGCGATTCCAGGTGCGCCAGTTGCTTGGGGGTGATGGCGGCGAACACGCCGCCGTCCTTGAGGTCGCAGTCAATGCCGTAGCGCGCGACGCGCTCGCGGATGATCCGCCCACCCTCGAAGGCCATTTCGCCGAGCAGTTGTGCCTGGCGGGCGCCGGTCTGGCGCTCGATGACATCGATGTCGCGGCTGTAGCTGTTGACGATCTGCCCGCCATTGCGCCCCGAGGCGCCGAAGCCGACCCGGGCCGCCTCCAGCACCGTGACGCGCAAACCGTGCTCCAGCAGGAACAGCGCGGTGGACAGCCCGGTGTAGCCCGCGCCGATGATGCAGACATCGGTCTCCACCGACTCGGTGAGGGCTGGATAGTCGGTGTTCAGGTTACGCGACGCCGCGTAGAAACTTGCAACGTGATTGTTCATGGAAAGACTCCTCGAACGTGAAGGCGACGCTCCTCAGAGCTTGATCCAGGTCGCCTTCAGCTCCGTGTACTTGTCGAAGGCATGCAGCGACTTGTCGCGGCCATTGCCGGATTGTTTGAAACCGCCAAACGGCGCGGTCATGTCGCCACCGTCGTACTGGTTGACCCACACACTGCCCGCGCGCAACGCCCGCGCCAGGCGATGGGCCCGCGACAGGTCGCTGGTCCACAGGGCGGCGGCCAGGCCATAGGGCGTGTCATTGGCAATGCGCACGGCTTCGGCCTCGTCGTCGAAGTCGATGACCGAGAGCACCGGGCCGAAAATCTCTTCCCGGGCGATGCGCATGGCGTTGTCCACGCCGTCGAAGATCGTCGGCTCGACGTAGCTGCCACCGGTGTCCTTCAGTGCACGGCGACCGCCACTGACCAGTTGCGCACCCTCCTCCCGGCCGGACTCGATGAAGCCCAGTACCGTCTGCAGGTGGCCGTCGTCGACCAGGGCGCCGACGCGGGTGTCCGGGTCCAGGGCATGGCCGGGTTTCCACTGTTGCAGCGCCTCGATCACCAGGGGCAGGAAACGCGCCTTGATCGAGCGCTCGACCAGCAGGCGCGAGCCGGCGATGCACACCTCGCCCTGGTTAAAGGCGATGGCCGCCGCTGCCG
>NZ_AQOH01000247.1 GCF_000364705.1 Pseudomonas fuscovaginae SE-1
CGTCGGCGAACACGATGTTCGGGCTCTTGCCACCGGCCTCCAGCCACACGCGCTTCATGTTCGACTCGCCGGCATACACCAGCAGTTGCTTGGCGATGCGCGTGGAGCCGGTGAACACCAGGGTGTCGACGTCCATGTGCAGCGCCAGGGCCTGCCCGACGGTGTGGCCATAGCCCGGCAGCACGTTGAAGACGCCGGCGGGAATACCCGCTTCCAGCGCGAGCTGGGCGATACGGATCGCCGTCAGCGGCGACTTCTCGGAGGGCTTGAGGATCACCGAGTTGCCGGTCGCCAGCGCGGGGCCGAGCTTCCAGCAGGCCATCATCAGCGGGAAGTTCCACGGCACGATGGCCGCGACCACGCCGACCGGCTCGCGGGTGACCAGGCCGAGCTGATCAGGGGGCGTCGGCGCCACTTCGTCGTAAAGCTTGTCGATGGCCTCGGCGCTCCAGCGGATGGCATTGGCAGCCGCCGGTACGTCGATGCCA
>NZ_AQOH01000248.1 GCF_000364705.1 Pseudomonas fuscovaginae SE-1
AGCGAATCGCTGATGGGCTTGCCCATGTCCAGGGTTTCCAGCAGCGCCAGTTCCTCGGCATGGGCCAGCAGCAGGTCGGCGAAACCGATGAGCACGCGCTTGCGCTGCGCCGGTGCCTGGTTGCGCCAGTCACCGCGTTCGAAACTCGCACGGGCGGCCTGCACCGCCAGTTCGGCGTCTTCGGCCAGGCAACTGGCGACGTCCGCCAGCAGCCGGCCATCGACCGGGCTGGACTTGGCGAATGAACCAGCGGCCACCGCCTCCCGATAACGGCCGTCGATGAAGGCCCGGCCTTCGATATTCAGGCCGTTGAAACGCTGTTCCCACTGTTCACGTGTGATCGTTTTCATTGCCGACCTCCTCAGACGGTGTGCAGGTACCAGTTGTATTCGAGGTCCGAGATGGTGGTTTCGAACTCCTGCATCTCGGCTTCCTTGCACGCGACGAAGATGTCGATGTACTCGGGGCTGATGTACTGGTTCAGCACTTCGCTGTCGTCCAGCTCGCGCAAGGCGTCGCGCAGGTTGTTCGGCAGGCTCTGCTCCAGTTGCTCATAGGCGTTGCCATCGATCGGGTCGCCAGGTTCGAGCTGGTGGGTCAGGCCGTGGTGAATACCGGCCAGGATCGAGGCCATCATCAGATACGGATTGGCGTCGGCACCGGCCACGCGGTGTTCGATGCGAATCGCATCAGAGCCGCCGGTGGGCACGCGCACCGCCACGGTGCGGTTGTCCAGGCCCCAGCTCGGGGCGTTGGGCACGTAGAACTGCGCGCCAAAACGGCGGTAGGAGTTCACGTTCGGGCACAGGAAGGCCATCGACGCCGGCATGGTTTCCAGAACGCCGGCGATCGCGTGGCGCAGCGGTGCGTGGGTCAGCGGGTCGTCGGTGGCGAAAATGTTCTTGCCGGTGTTCTTGTCGATCAGCGAGATGTGCACGTGCAGGCCGTTGCCCGCCTGGCCCGGATAGGGCTTGGCCATGAAGGTCGAGTCCATCTCGTGGTCGTAGGCGATGTTCTTCACCAGGCGCTTGAGCAGTACCGCGTAGTCGCAGGCCTTGAGCGCATCCTCGACGTGGTGCAGGTTGACCTCGAACTGCGCGGGCGCACTTTCCTTGACGATCGCGTCGGCCGGGATGCCCTGCTCCTTGGCCGCTTCGAGCATGTCCTGGAGGCAGTCGACGTACTCGTCGAGGTCGTCGATCAGGTACACCTGGGTCGAGATCGGGCGCTTGCCGGAAATCGGCGAACGCGGTGGCTGTGGCCGGCCGTTCACGTTTTCCTGGTCGATCAGGTAGAACTCCAGCTCAAACGCCGCGCAGATGGTCAGGCCCAGCGCATCGAACTTCTGCACCACCTGGCGCAGCACTTCCCGCGGGTCGGCGAAGAACGGCCGGCCGTCGAGTTCGTGCATGGTCATCAGCAGTTGGGCGGTGGGCCGCTTCTGCCAGGGCTCGGCACTCAAGGTGTTGGGAATCGGGTAGCAGATGCGGTCGGCATCGCCGATGTCCAGGCCCAGGCCGGAGCTTTCGACGGTGGAGCCGTTGATATCCAGGGCGAACAGCGAGGCCGGCAGGTTGATACCTTTCTCGTAGACCTTGTGCAGGCTGCCGCGCTCGACGCGCTTGCCACGCACGACACCGTTCATGTCGGTGATCAGCAGGTCGACGAACTGAATGTCGGGATTCTCCTTGAGGAAGGTGTTCGCTTCATTGAGCTGCACGACACGAGGGGAGACTGGGGCGTTCATGAGGGGGTACATCCTTGGCGCTGACGGGCTCCGGCGAAAGGGTTCGCGAGCCGGTGCAGCGTATTTGTTATTTGGCGTGGCCGCGGGCGGTGGTCCTGCACAGACCTGCGCACCCGTCCATGTGCCATTGATTCGCAGTAGCACGCCGAGTATAAGATGGCACTCACGCAAGCCACATCGGCAAACTGGCAAAGGAAGATTGCAACGATGCAATATCAAGTCACCCACAGTGACCTGCACCTGGTGCTGGCATTGGTGCGCGGACGCACCCTGGCCAGGGCCGCCGAGCAACTGCAGGTGGATGTGTCGACGGTATTCCGGGCGATCCGCAAGCTGGAGGCCAACCTGGAAGTCGCGCTCTTCGACAAGAACCGCCGCGGCTACACCCCCACCGAGAGCGCCAAGGCAATCGCCGAGCAGGCCGAACGGGCCGAGCAGGCGCTCGAGACGGCCCGCATCGCCCTGGCCCACGGGGAAAACGTCATCAGTGGCACGGTGCGCCTGACCTGTACCGATGCGGTGTTGCGCAGCCTGCTGCTGCCGGGGCTTGCCACTCTGATGCCACGCTACCCGGCCATCGCCCTGGAAATCGCCACCTCCAACAACTTCGCCAGCCTGAGCCGACGCGACGCCGACATCGCCCTGCGCCTGTCCAACTCGCCCCCCGAGCACCTGGTGGGACGGCGCCTGGGCAAGAGTTCCTATTTCGTCTGCGGGCATGCCAGTTACCGCGAGGGCTATCGGCAGTCGCCGACCGATCAGCCTTGGATCGCCCCGAACGACTCACTGGCGGACCACCTGTCGGTGGTGTGGCGCCAGCAGGTCTACCCCGGCCTGGTGCCGCGCTATCGCTGCAGCAGCATGTCCTCGGTCGGCGGCCTGGTCGGTGCCGGCCTGGGCGTGGCGGCCCTGCCCGACTTCATGGTCGACAGCCTCGAAGGGGTCGAGCGGCTGAGCGAGCCGCTGGAAGGTTGCGATACGGATATCTGGTTGCTGACGCGTCCGGATAATCTGTCGCTGCGCTCGGTGCAGATTCTGTTTGATGAGATGGCTAATTTGCTTAGGGGGATGATTGAGAGCGGGAGTGGGCGGTAGAGCTGGGTGGTGTACCCAAGCCGTGATGGTTCCCCCCTGCTATACGTGACAGCGCGGTCAAAGCGCACCGGTGTAGTGGTCAACAATTCCCGGACACAGAATTGAGTTTTTCTTCCGCAACCGCCGGCGGTACGAAACCGTTGTGCTGATGCGGCCTTGTCCAGTTATACCGCTGCATGAGGTAGCGGCCGATGTCCTGCTCGGCCAACGCTGTCGTCATGTAACCCACCGTCGGCACCCACTCCGTTTTCAAGCTACGAAACAGCCGCTCCATGGGGGCGTTGTCGTAGCAATTTCCCCGCCGACTCATGCTTTGGGTCATCCGATAGCGCCAGAGCGGAAATGGGGACGCATTTATTTTAGCGGAAATGGGGACGCATTCGGAAATGGGGACGCGGAAATGGGGACGCATTTATTTTTATTAGCGCTGCAAATCGCGAAAAATGCATCTACCCCCGTTTCCGAGGGAAAAGCCGAGTTCAGGGTATCGGAAGGGTATTTTTCTTGCAGATCATTGAGAAAACGGAGTGGCTTTGATCGACCTTTCCCACGGCCTTTGCATTGATCCAGCCTTTACCGGCAGCTAGTGTTGAATCGTCGCTGCAAGTTCAGCGACCGGGCTGGACACCCGTGTGTTTCGTTTTTTGGAATGTAGCCGCACAATACCGCGCTAGCGGTATCCTTGTGTCTGCTTTATGGCAGGCCGTGCACGGGACACCTGTGATGGGTGTGCCGGGTTCTACATTCCCCGGTTGTCCACCCGTGCACGGTTTGCCACCTATTCGCTGGACACGAGAGAGGGCGAACTCCCGAAGGTTTTTGAATGTGGAGAAACACCCGTGACCAAAAAAATCACACCCGACCCACCACCCTACCGTACATCCAGCCTTTCTGAAAAAGGCGACTATTTACGCAGTGTCATGCGTAAAGCCCTCGACCAGATCAACTCAGACCCACCTGCGCCGCTGCTGGATCGTGTCCCTAGAAGTGGTGTAACTGAACCAACCGAAGGCG
>NZ_AQOH01000249.1 GCF_000364705.1 Pseudomonas fuscovaginae SE-1
GTTTTACTTCGCTGGGGTGGGTCAGTTTTGCATCGGCACTAACACATCGCTTCCTTGCGTGATCCGAGCAGTGCCTCCTTGCGCTCCTGAAACAGCGCCGTCGCCTCCGGGATCAGGCAGCAGGGACGTTTGGCCTTGTCATTGAAGGCCCACATCTGCCCGATGATTTCGCTGCCTCCAGCTTTCTCGATAAAGGTGTCCTGGCCCCACAGGGCAGGAACGATTGCCTCCTCAGCCCCGGCTTCGATGAAGGCAGCTCCGGAAGCGGTTTTCTATTTCACGCAGAGTTGCCGCTTCCTTGCCGGTCACGATTCGGGTTCCACGAAGCATGGTCATTTCTCATCTCTCCATTTCTACAGGCAATAAAAAAGGCGCCATGGGCGCCTTGGTTCGGTTCATCGATTGATCAGCGTTTCTGATCAATCAAAGAGCACAAGCAACCGCGGCACCCTGAACGGGGTCCGTGATAGTGATGGCGGTTGCTTTGAATGAATTGAGTCATATCCCATCGTGGCACAGCCAGGGCTGCGTTTACAAGCAGTTACCTGGTCGGCGCTCCTGAGCAGATCCGAGACATGGCCCAGGGCGACCATTGTTCTCGAATGAGTCGAGAAATGAGCATTTCAGAACGCTGTGATATCGACCTTCAGCAAATGAGAGCCGTTCTTGCCGCGTTCCCAACAGCCAGCCGATGCTCTATGCACTGGGGCTGGGGGACAAGCGGGTCGGCACCTCGCTGTGGTTCAACCATGTGCTGGCGGAGTTCAAGGCGCAGAACGACAAGGTCGAACACCTGGCCGACAACGACCCGAGTTTCGAGGCGGTGGTGGGCAAGCGCCCGCAACGGGTGGCGGTGCAGTTCGAGTGGATGCTCGGCCGCCACCTTGCGCGACGAGTCAGTCCCAGCTCAACGCACCGCCAGTCTGGTACTCGATCACGCGGGTCTCGAAGAAGTTCTTTTCCTT
>NZ_AQOH01000250.1 GCF_000364705.1 Pseudomonas fuscovaginae SE-1
TTGTCCAGATGCACGAAGGCACTGGGCACCATGTATTCGGGCAGGTGCTTGAGCAGTTCGCCGCGCAGTTGTTCGGCAGGCGCCGGCTTGCCGCACAGGTAGGCCACCAGGCGTTGGTCGTCACGGGCGATGACCACCGCTTCGCGAACACCCGCCACCGCGAGCAGGGCGTTCTCGATTTCCCCCAGTTCGATGCGGAAACCGCGGATCTTCACCTGGAAGTCGTTGCGGCCCAGGTATTCCAGGGTGCCATCGGCCAGCCAGCGGCCCAGGTCACCGGTCTTGTACAGGCGGGCACCGGGCACCGGGCTGAACCGGTCGGCGATGAAACGTTCGGCGCTCAACCCGTCGCGGTTGAGATAACCACGGGCCACCCCGGCACCGCCGATATGGATTTCCCCGGCCACGCCCAGTGGCGCAGGCTCGCCATGGGCATCGAGCACATACACCTGGACGTTGGCGAACGGCCGGCCGATGCTCGGTTTTTCGCCCAGGTCGCGGATCAGGTCGATGGTCGCGTCCACCGTGCACTCGGTGGGGCCGTACATGTTGTAGAAGCGGATGGTCTGGCAGTTGCGCAGTTTCTCCCAGGTGCTGGCGTTGATCGCCTCGCCCCCGAGCAGCACGCTGACCGGCTGGTAGCTGCGCCGCTCCAGCAGGCCGGCGGCGAGCAGGGTGTCGAGTTGCGACGGAGTCGAGTCGAAGGCGTGCACCTGGTGCTGTTCGAGGAAGTCCAGCAACTCGCTGCCGCTGGCGCGGATCAGTTGCGGGATGATCACCAGGGTGTGGCCGGAGAACAGTTGCGAGATGCCCTTGATCGACATGTCGAAGAAGAAGCCGGCATTGAGCGCGACGGTGGCCGGGTTCGGGCAGTGCCGGTGGGTGGTGCGGGTCAGCACGTGCCAGAAGTTGAAGACCGAGCGGTGCTCGACCATCACGCCCTTGGACTGGCCGGTGGAGCCTGAGGTGTAGATCACGTAGGCCAGGTGTTCCGGGGTCAGGCCCGGCACGCTCGGATTGGCGTCGAAGGCTTGATCCTCGGCGGCCTGCCGCGACTCGGCGGTGTCGAGCAGCAGCACGGGCAACTCGCCGGCCGGCAGGCTGAGGGCGGCCTGGGTCAGCAGCGCGCGCGGCTGGCTGTCGTGGAACATGAAGGCCATGCGCTCGGCCGGGTGGGCCGGATCGATCGGCACATAGGCGGCGCCGGCCTTGAGCACGCCGAGCAGGCCGACGATCATCTCCAGGCTGCGTTCGGCGCAGATGGCGACGCGTTCGTCCGGCTGCACGCCGAGCTCAAGCAGTTGCCGGGCCAGGTGGTTGGCGCGGCGGTTGAGCTGGCGATAGCTCAGTTGGCGGTCTTCGCAGACCAGGGCCACGGCATCCGGGTTGGAGCGGACCCGGGCCTCGAACAGGGTGTGGATCGGTTGTGCCGGTCCGAAGTCGGTGGCGGTGTCGTTGAAGCCCTCGAGCAGCAGTCGCCGCTCGGTTTCGGGCACGACCTGCAGGTCGGCGGCCAG
>NZ_AQOH01000251.1 GCF_000364705.1 Pseudomonas fuscovaginae SE-1
AGCCGGTTGATGCGGGCCTGAAGCTCCTGGATGGTCTGCTGCTCTGGCGTGAGCGCCTTGGCAGTGGGCGTAACGCCTCCGCGCTCGAGTTGCAACTGGGCGACCCAGCGACGCAATAAGCTCTCACCTACGTCGAGGGATCTGGCGGCCTCGGGGCAACTGTAGCCCTGGTCAAGCACCAGGCTGGCAGCCTCACGCTTGAAGGTCGGGGTGAAAGTACGTCGTTGTCTGCTCATCGAACACCTCTGTATGGCGATCATTCTCGCCTAAAAAGGTGTCCGGGGTTAGTAGACCACTACAACGAGCCTTCAGAGCGATCAGCCCTTGATTGCAGTTGTCGGTGACTCCAACAATTCGTTGAACGTGCACCGGGTCAAGTGGGGCTCGCGGGGCTACATGAACCACGTAGCCGGCAGCGGTGGTGGCTCTCACCGCACATCCGACGGCGGGGTCGCCCTCGTCGAGGAGGACTGACAGCCGCAGATCAGCAGTAGCAAGGCGATCACGCAGGCGAGCCTGATTCTGTTGCACATCGTTCAATTCCTTCGAGTGGGCTTGATCACTGGCCTGAAGCCGCTTCTCCAGGACCAGATGCTTGTCCTGCTCTGCACACTGCTGCGCGGCAGAGGCAAGGGACTGTTCGTTGAGCGCGTCAGCCCGCAGTCAAACTTGCTGCACAAGCTGCTGTTCGTAGCACCAGTCCAGAACCTGCACAGGCTGATGCCTTGTCCGATGAAATAAAATGCGACAAACCAGTACCTTGGGCAGACCAAGACACACCCACAAAACTATCGGATACTTCGCACGCGCTCTTGGCCCTTATCGGACAGCCCTCGCCTTGATCCCTCAATCCGGCATTCTTTAGCCTTACCCAGTCACAGCGATGGCTGTGGCCGGGTGTCGCAACCCAGGATAACCAAGGCGCGGTATGCGCCATAGTCGTGTAGTCAGCGCTCTCGGGCGTCTGGCCACCGCACTCTATGGTGGGCCGCGCGAGGCAGGCTTCGGCCTGGCCGGTTCCCTTGGTTACCGGTTTGCGACCCTCGTGCGGTCTGCCACCCTCACCGTGTCGCAACGGGCTGATGGCAGTTCCTTAATCCAACCAAGGAGCATGAGGAAAATGGCCTATCCCCCTTTTACGCCCGGGCGCCGCCCACTTCATCCGGCGTTAGCACGTTCCAATCACGGAGTGGCTCTCCATGATTGATCGCTCACTGCTCTCTCGCTTGCCCACACCAACACTGATCAAACTCGCCTCACTGAGTGCCAGCGAAGCAGTCGATCACTTGCGCCATGCCGCCAGCCTCTGCCTGGACGGCGCCCGCAGCCTCACCTTTCAAGATGAACAACAACAGGAACTCGCCAACAAGTTGATCAAGGACGCCATGATCCTCTATGACATGGCGTTCCTGCGACAACTCTATCGCCCCTCCGCCATCTCAAGCGATAGTATCCATCTCAATGCCTCCGCCAATGATCTTCCACTTCCGCTGACACCCTGGGATGAGCAGTTCGCCCAAGAAATCGCCAGCGGAGCACGTTGCGCAGAGCACTGGTTGGGCCGACGCTCGACGCAGCCCCTTTGGTGGCAACTGACCCAGGCCCGCCAGGGCTATCCGGAAGGTGGTCAACGCGATGCATTTGAGGCCGGTTTTTTACGGCACCTGCAGCGGCAACTGATCAAAACTCGCTACAAGCCCCCGGACACCCCATCCATTTGATAACACCCTTCCCCGATGTCCGCAGTCATACCTCCCCATTGAAGACCTGGTTCTCAAACATCAGGGCCTGTCTCCATTGGGCAGTGGTTGATCACAGTGCAGGTCGGCAATCACTACAACAGCATCTTCAGCAACGCTTCGCCGACGCGTGCATCGATTCGCCTGCGCCATTACCGACAACTTTTATAAAAAATAACGAGTGTTGCCTGCATCCCTAATGCGATCCGAATCCTGGCGCAAAAGAACTCAAAATAGCCGTCTTGTCACCGCATCATTTTTTGAATTCCGTTGTCTGCGCAAGACTCCCTCGCGATGCAACACCGCCAGCGAACAGGAGTGACCATGACGACCCAAGCCCTGCAAACACCCGTCGATGCCCCTGTGGACGAGCGCTGCTACAGCACCGACATCCCCGCCCGCCTCGACCGTCTGCCGTGGACGCGCTTCCACACCCTGCTCGTACTGGCACTGGGCATCACCTGGTTGCTCGATGGCCTGGAAGTGACCCTCGCAGGTTCGGTCTCCGGTGCGCTCAAGGACAGCCTGGCCCTGAGCAATACCGAGATCGGCCTGGCCGGCGCCACCTATATCGCCGGCGCGGTCCTCGGCGCGCTGTTCTTCGGCTGGCTCACCGACCGCCTGGGCCGACGCAAGCTGTTCTTCATCACCCTGTTCCTCTACATCGGCGCCACCGCGGCCACGGCCTTTTCCTGGAACCTGTGGAGCTTCCTGCTGTTCCGCCTTCTGACTGGCGCCGGCATCGGCGGCGAATACACGGCCATCAACTCGACCATCCAGGAATTCACCCCGGCGCGTTATCGCGGCTGGGTCGACCTGACCATCAACGGCACCTTCTGGATCGGCGCCGCGCTGGGCGCCGTCGGCTCGGTGATCCTGCTCGACCCGAACGTCGCCGGCGGCGAACTGGGCTGGCGGCTGTGCTTCGGCATCGGCGCGGTGCTCGGCCTGATCATCATGCTGATGCGCCTGTGGATTCCGGAAAGCCCACGCTGGCTGATGATCCACAACCAGCCGGAAGAAGCCGAACGCATCGTCGCCAACATCGAACGCCACTACCACGAACGCGGCATCGAGGTGCCCCCGATGAAGGAGCCGCCGCTGCGCCTGCACGCCCGTGACCACACGCCGTTGCGCGAGGTGGTCCACAGCCTGTTCGTCGAACACCGTCGCCGGGCCATCGTCGGGCTGACCCTGCTGACCGCCCAGGCGTTTTTCTACAATGCGATCTTCTTCACTTATGCGCTGGTGCTCACCGACTTCTACCACGTGCCTTCGGCCCATATCGGCTGGTACCTGCTGCCCTTCGCC
>NZ_AQOH01000252.1 GCF_000364705.1 Pseudomonas fuscovaginae SE-1
TGACCCCTTTACCTCATTTTTCGCCAACTGAAATTTGACCCCCTTGGCCTGTTTCTAAACGGCTTTCTCTGCCCGTGGCGGGCTGGTACCAGCCTTGCGTTTGTCCTTGAGGCGATAGCTGTCGCCCGAGATCTGCACGATGTGTGCGTGGTGTAGCAACCGATCCAACATCGCGGCCGTCAGCGTCTGGTCATCCGCAAAGGTGCCAGCCCACTGGGTAAACGGCAGGTTGCTGGTGAGAATCATGCTGCCGCGCTCATAGCGCCTGGCGACCACGTTGAAGAACAGGTTGGCTTCATCGCGACCGAAAGGCAGGTAGCCAATTTCATCGATGACCAGCAACCGAGGCCCCATCACCGCACGGTTGAAGTACTCTTTCAGGCGATCCTGTCGATGGGCCGCTGCCAGTTGCAGCATCAGATCAGCGGCGGTGATGAAACGGGTTTTGATACCCGCCTGGGTCGCGCGATAGGCCAAGGCGCAAGCCAGGTGCGTCTTGCCTACGCCACTGGGGCCGAGCAGGACGATGTTCTCGGCACGTTCGACGAAGCTCAGCCCGGCCAACTCCTGCAGTTGCGCTCGCGGCGCACCGCTGGCAAAGGCGAAATCGTACTGCTCCAACGTCTTGAGCGCTGGCAGTGTCGCCATCTTCAGCAAGGTCTGGCGCGAACGCTCCAGGCGTGCCTCAGCTTCAGCGCGCAGCAACTGCTCCAGGAAATCGGCGAAGCTCTGTTCCTGAGTCGCGGCTTGTTGTGCCAGGCCC
>NZ_AQOH01000253.1 GCF_000364705.1 Pseudomonas fuscovaginae SE-1
TTGGCGTTGGGGTTGTACGGACGCTGGACCGGCATGGCCCACAGGGTGATTTCGGTGCCTTCCCTGACGCCGGCGGCCTTGAGCAGTTCCTTGGCTTTTTCCGGGTCGTAGGCGGCGTCCTTGATGGTGTCGTCATAGGACCACTGGGTCGGCGGCATGGCGTTGACCGCCAGTTGGCCGGCACCCTGGTAGACCGCGTTGAGGATGCTCGGCTTGTTCACCGCCATGTCCAGGGCCCGACGTACTTCAGGCTGGTCGAACGGCTTGTGGCGGACGTTGTAGGCGATGTAGCCGAGGTTGAACCCCGGTTTTTCGATCACCTGCAGTTTGGGATCGCTCTTGAGCGCCGGGACGTCGGCCGGTCGCGGGTGCAGTGTCACCTGGCATTCGTTGCGCTTGAGCTTCTGCACACGTACCGAGGCATCGGTGTTGATCGAGAAGATCAACTGGTCAAGCTTGACCTTGTCCGGATCCCAGTAGTGTTTGTTGGCGGCATAGCGGATCTGCGTGTCCTTCTGGTACCGCTGGAACACGTACGGCCCGGTGCCGATGGGCTGCTGGTTGATCTCGCTCGGGTTGCCTTCCTTGAGCAACTGCTCGGCGTACTCGGCCGAGAGGATCGAGGCGAAACTCATGGCGAGGTTCTGGATGAACGCGGCGTCGACGCTGTTGAGCGTCATGACCACGGTCAGCGGCCCGGTCTTTTCGACCTTGGCGATATTCTTGTTCAGGCTCATCCCGGTGAAGTAGGGGAACTCGGTGGGGTAGGCCTTGCGGAACGGGTGTTCGGCATCGAGCATGCGGTTGAAGGTGAACAGCACGTCGTCGGCGTTGAA
>NZ_AQOH01000254.1 GCF_000364705.1 Pseudomonas fuscovaginae SE-1
AGAAAAATTCAATTCTGTGTCCGGGAATTGTTGACCACTACACAAGTGACATGCTTCCAACCCTTATCGATGCGGTGGATGCTGCGAATGGACTGCCCGACAGTATTAGCTGTGCATTGCAGAAGGCTGTGCTCGAAGAGTTTAAGGATAACACCAGTCGCATTCGCGAGGATGATAGTGAGTCCTCCCTTTCGGATCGGATCGATGCCTTGAAAAAACTAGCGCCGCGTTTTGGTATTCCGGAAGCTGAGTTGCATAGCGCTGTCTCAGCCATCGAAGATCGCATAGGCGAGATTGAAGACCGAAGTAGTCGCGCTTCATCTCCTAGTATAACGTCATCGAGCAAACGTGACCCGGAAAATTTTGACGATAGAGCTCTTCGGGACCTTTTTACCCCTCTTCTTGATAGCTAGGATAACTTAACAAAAAGGCGCGTTGCCCTTATTAGGAAGTCCAAGCCTGCTATATAAATAGCACATTATTCATCGTGCCGATTGCATCAGCGAATGGTTGGAGTAGCTGATTTCTTGACTTTAATGTAGGTATTGCGCAATCTTTGGCTACCGTGCCTCACAAGATGCTCGGCGGGTTCGACAACACATGAGTGCGCGTAGTCTATCTTTGCTAATATGCCTCCAATTCGACTTGTAAAGGTCCATTGGTAGCTTCCTGGAAAAGGATTTTGGAATGAGGAATCAATGTGTTTAGTGAAGCTATTTTGAGAGATAATTTGTTAGGGGAACTTACTGTTCTCGAAAGCGGTTTAAAGTTTGTAGAAAAAGAAAAGTACCTGCCTAGCCAGATTGGTACTAGGGGGTTCATTGATATATTAGCGATTGACAGTAATGGGCGCTATGTATTGATTGAGTTGAAGAGAAGTGACTCTTCAGCTCGCCAAGCATTACACGAGATTCTGAAATATGTTGAAGGCGTTAAGGAGAATCTCGCGGTCAAGGAAGATGAGATTAGGGTGTTTGTTGTTTCCA
>NZ_AQOH01000255.1 GCF_000364705.1 Pseudomonas fuscovaginae SE-1
AACGGCAAGCTGGACCGCAAGGCCCTGCCGGCACCGGACCTCGACACCGTGATCAGTCGCGGCTACGAGGCTCCGCAAGGCGAAACCGAAACCCTGATCGCCGCCCTCTGGCAAGAACTGCTGGGTGTCGCCCAGGTCGGTCGCCATGATCATTTCTTCGAACTGGGCGGCCACTCGTTGTTGGCGGTCAGCCTGATCGGACGCCTGCGCCAGGCCGGGCTGAGTGCGGATGTGCGGGTGCTGTTCAGCCAGCCGACCCTGGCCGCGCTGGCCGCGGCCGTGGGTGGTGGACGCGAGATCGTGGTCCCGGCCAATGCCATCCCGCCAGGCTGCACGCACATCACCCCGGACATGCTGCCGCTGATAGAGTTGGACCAGGCCGCGATCGAACGGATTGTCGCGAAGGTGCCCGGTGGCGCGGCGAACGTGCAGGATATCTACCCGCTGGCACCGTTGCAGGAAGGCATTCTCTATCACCACCTCACGGCCGGGCAGGGTGACCCCTACGTCCTGCAGACGCAGTTCGCCTTCGACGATCGCGAGCGTCTGGAGTCCTTTGTCCAGGCCCTGCAAAGGGTGATCGACCGACATGACATTCTGCGCACCGGGGTGGTCTGGGAGGGCCTGGATTCGCCTGTGCAAGTGGTCTGGCGCCAGGCGCGGCTGCATCTTGACGCACTCGAACTCGACCCGGCGGCCGGTGATATCGGCGCGCAGCTGCATGGCCGTTTCGATCCCCGTCACTACCGCCTGGATATCGGCCAGGCACCGCTGATGCGGGTGGCCTATGCCGAGGATCCGCTCAATCGGCGGATCACCGCGATATTGCTGTTCCATCATATGGCCCTGGACCATACCGCCCTGGAAGTGGTGCGCGATGAAATGCAGGCCTGGCTGCTCGGTGAGGCCGACGCCTTGTCCGCGCCGGTGCCCTATCGCAACTACGTGGCCCAGGCACGCCTGGGGACCAGCCAGCAGGAACACGAAACGTTCTTCCACGAGATGCTCGGCGATATCGACGAGCCGACCCTGCCATTCGGCGTGCAGGATGTGCAGGGCGACGGTCGTGATATCGAGGAGGCCAGCCAGGCGCTGGACAGCCAGCTGAGCCTGCGCCTGCGGGCCCAGGCCCGGCACCTGGGGGTGAGTGCCGCCAGCCTGT
>NZ_AQOH01000256.1 GCF_000364705.1 Pseudomonas fuscovaginae SE-1
TCACCTGGCCTGGGCCCACGTACTGGGCAAGGTCTCGGGCAAGCAGGAAGTGGTGTTCGGCACCGTGCTGATGGGGCGGATGCAAGGTGGCGAGGGTGCCGAGCGGGCGCTGGGGATGTTTATCAATACCTTGCCGCTACGGGTCGCCGTGGGCGACCAAGGTGTGCGCGCCGGGATCAAGGCAACTCACGCGCGGCTCACCGCGCTGCTCGGTCACGAACACGCTTCCCTGGCCCTGGCCCAGCGTTGCAGCGGCGTGGCCGCACCGACGCCACTGTTCAGCGCCTTGCTCAACTACCGGCACAGCGCCGCGGGGGGTGTTTCCGGGCCGGTCCTGCAGGCGTGGCACGGTATCCATACTCTCGGCGGCGAAGAACGCACCAACTACCCATTGGCGCTGAACGTCGATGACCTGGGCGACGGCTTCAGCCTGAGCGTGCAGGCTGTCGCCGGCATCGACGCACAGCGGATCTGCGGCTATATGCAAACGGCTTTGGCCCATCTGGTCGAAGCCCTGGAGTCCGCGCCGGACTCAGCGGTGCGCGACCTGCCGGTGCTGCCTGCGGCCGAGCGCGAGCAGTTGCTCGGAGCCTTCAATGCCAGCGCCCGCGACTACCCACGGACGCAGACCGTGCACGGCCTGTTCGAAGCCCAGGTCCGCGCGCGTCCCGAGGCGTGCGCCGCGATCCACGATGGCGTGACGTTGACTTACGCCGAACTCAACGCCCGGGCCAACCGCTTGGCCCGGCATCTGCGTGACCTCGGCGTGCAGCCGGGCGACAGCGTGGCGATCCTGCTGGCGCGCAGCCATGACCTGCTGGTCAGCCAATTGGCGGCGCTCAAGTGCGCGGCGGTCTATGTGCCGCTGGACATCAACGCACCGCTCGAACGCCAGGGCTTCATGATCGAGGACAGCCAGGCGCGGGTGCTGCTGACCCATAGCCAGGTGTCGCTGGCCAGCGCCGCGCAGCGGGTGGAACTGGATCGCCTGGACCTGTCCGGCCTCGATCCGGACGATCTGGGAATCGAGCAATCCAGCGAAAGCGTGGCGTACATCATGTACACCTCCGGCTCCACCGGTACGCCCAAGGGCGTGATGGTGCCGCACCGGGCCATCACTCGTTTGGTGATCAACAACGGCTACGCCGACTTCAACGACCGCGATCGCATCGCCTTTGCCTCCAACCCGGCGTTCGACGCCAGCACCATGGACGTCTGGGGCGCCTTGCTCAATGGCGGCCAGGTGTTGGTGGTGGATCATGACACGCTGTTGGAACCGGCACGCTTTGGTGAGTTGCTGATCAGCGCCCAGGCCACGGTGCTGTTTGTCACCACGGCAGTGTTCAACCAGTACGTGCAACTGATCCCCGAGGCGATCAAGGGCCTGCGGATTCTTCTGTGCGGCGGTGAACGCGGCGACCCGGCATCCTTCCGGCGCTTGCTGGCACTGGCGCCACAACTGCGCCTGGTGCATTGCTACGGCCCGACCGAAACCACCACCTACGCCACCACCCATCACGTGACCGAGGTCGCCGAGGATGCCGAAAGCGTGCCGATCGGCCGTCCCATCGGCAATACCCAGGTCTACATCCTCGACGCCGGCCAGCAGTTGGTGCCTCTGGGTGTCAGCGGTGAAATCTGCATCGGTGGCAAGGGCGTGGCGCGGGGTTACCTCAATCGCCCTGAACTGAGCGCCGAAAAATTCATTGCCGACCCGTTCAGCGACGACCCGGATGCCTTGCTCTATCGCACCGGTGACCTCGGCCGCTGGTCGGCCGATGGTCTGCTGGAGTGCCTGGGCCGTAACGACGACCAGGTGAAGATGCGCGGTTTCCGCATCGAACTGGGGGAAATCGAGGCGCGTCTGAGCACCCATCCGCAGGTCGGCGAATGCATCGTGCTGGCCCGCGAAGACGTCCCCGGCGACAAACGCCTGGTGGCCTATGTCACGGCGACCGGCGAGCCGGCCACGGCGGAAGAACTGCGCAGCTACCTGCAAGGCCTGTTGCCGGAGTACATGGTGCCCAGTGCCTATGTGCAACTGGCCGCATTGCCGCTGAACCTGAACGGCAAGGTCGACCGCAAGTTGCTGCCGGTGCCGGCCTCGGATGCCCTGGCCCGTGGCGATTACCAGGCGCCGCAAGGCGAAGTGGAAACCCTGCTGGCATCGATCTGGGCGCAGGTGCTCAAGGTCGAGCGAGTGGGGCGCCATGACCATTTCTTCGAATTGGGCGGCCACTCGCTGCTGGCGGTGACGCTGATCGAGCGCATGCGCCAGGCCGGCCTGAGCACCGATGTACGGGTACTGTTCAGCCAGCCGACCCTGGCCGCGTTGGCGGCCGCGGTGGGCAGCGGTCGCGAGATCCAGGTGCCGGTCAATGCCATCGGCCCCGACTGCACGCGCATTACCCCACAACTGTTGCCGCTGGCGAACCTGGAACAGGCCGACATCGACCGAATCGTTGCCACGGTGCCGGGCGGTGTCGCCAACGTTCAGGACATCTATGCCCTGGCACCGTTGCAGGCGGGGATCCTCTATCACCACCTCAGCGCGGAGCGGGGCGACCCCTATTTGCTGCAGGCGCGGTTCGCCTTCGACAGCGAGGAGCGCCTGGAAGACTTCGCCAGGGCTTTGCAGTTCGTGATCGATCGTCACGATATCCTGCGCACCGCAATGGTCTGGGAGGGGCTGGAGGAACCGGTGCAGGTGGTCTGGCGACAGGCGCGGCTGGTACGCGAAAACCTGGAGCCGGACCCGCTGGCCGGCGAGGTGTTGACTCAACTGCATCAACGTTTCAATGCCCGGGATTATGCGCTCGATATTCGTCAGGCGCCCATGCTGCGGCTGATCCAGACCAGGGATGCGCAGAACCGGCGTTGGCTGGCGATGCTGCTGTTCCATCACCTGGCGATGGACCACACCGCGATGGAGGTGTTGCAGCATGAAATGCAGGCCTACCTGCTGGGGCAGCAGGGGCAACTGGGGGTGCCGATACCTTATCGCAACTATGTGGCCCAGGCACGGCTTGGCGTGAGCCAGGAAGAACATGAACGATTCTTCCGCGAACGCCTCGGCGATATCGACGAGCCGACCCTGCCGTTCGGTTTGCAGCAGGTGCAGGGCGATGGGCAGGACATCGAGGAGGCTCAGCTGGCCGTGGGCGTTGCCCTGGGCCAACGCATGCGGGCCCAGGCCCGGCAGAGCGGGGTGAGCGTGGCGAGCCTGGTGCACCTGGCGTGGGCACAGGTGTTGGGCCGGGTTTCGGCCCGCGACGACGTGGTCTTCGGGACGGTGCTGTTGGGCCGGATGGAGGGCGGCGAGGGCGCCGACCGGGCCCTGGGGATGTTTATCAACACCTTGCCGCTGCGGGTGGTCCTCGGCGGTCGAAGCGCACGTGAAGGGGTCAGGACCACCCACGGCGAACTGACCGCGTTGCTCGGGCATGAGCACGCCTCCCTGGCGCTGGCCCAGCGTTGCAGCGGGGTGCCCGCGCCGACGCCGCTGTTCAGCGCCTTGCTCAACTACCGTCACAGCAGCACCGTCGTGACCGAGCAGGTTCGCAACGCCTGGCAAGGCATGCACTCTCTGGACGGTGAGGAGCGGACCAACTATCCGCTGACCCTCAACGTCGACGACCGAGGCGAGGATATTCTGTTGATCGCCCAGACCGTTCCGGCGATCGAGGCCGAGCGGATCTGCGCCTATATGCACCAGGCCTTGCACAGTCTGGTCGATGCCCTGGAACAAGCGAGCGACACGCCGTTGCAGGACCTGCCGGTGGTGCCGGACGCTGAGCGCCGGCTATTGCTGGAGGGCTTCAATGCCACCGCGGTCGACTACCCGCGGGACCTGACCCTGCACGGGCTGTTCGAAGCCAGAGTCGCGACGTGTGGCGATGCGGTCGCCGTTGTGGACGAGCAGTGCAGCCTCAGCTACGACGCGCTTAACCGTCGGGCCAACCGTATCGCCCATCGCCTGATCGAATTGGGCGTGGGCCCGGACGATCGGGTGGCGATCTGTGTCGACCGCAGCGTGGACATGCTGGCGGGGCTGTTGGGGATTCTCAAGGCCGGCGCCGCCTATGTGCCGCTGGACCCGTATTTCCCGCTCGATCGTCTGAGCTACATGCTGGAGAGCAGTGCTCCGGTGGCGATTCTGACCCAGCAAGCCTTGCTGTCGGTCCTGCCAACCGGCAGCGTGCCGGTGCTGTTGCTCGATCCCGAGCTGGCCGCGCGCGAAGGCTTCGTGGCGCAGCCCGAGCGCAATCCGTCGCGGGCCGATCTGCGCAACGAGCTGCACCCTGAACATCTGGCCTATGTGATCTACACCTCGGGTTCCACCGGCCGTCCGAAGGGCGTGCAGATCAGCCATCGGGCCTTGAGCAACTTCCTCCAGTCCATGGGCCGGGAGCCGGGGCTTTCACCGCAGGATCGCTTGCTGGCGGTCACTACGATTTCCTTCGACATCGCCGCGCTGGAGTTGTACCTGACCCTGGTCAACGGCGCCTGCGTGGTCCTGGCCTCCCGCGAGGCGACCATGGACGCCCAGCACCTGCAGCGTCTGCTTGACGAGCAGCGGATCAGCGTGATGCAGGCCACCCCGGCCACCTGGCAAATGCTGGTGAGCGGTGGCTGGACCGGCAAGCAGGACCTGCGGATCTTCTGCGGGGGTGAAGCGCTGCCGCGCAACCTGGCCCGCGAACTGCTGGCGCGCAGCCGCGAGCTGTGGAACCTCTACGGCCCCACGGAAGCCACCATCTGGGCCTGTGTCGCGCGCGTCGATGAACAGGGTGACTCGGCGATGGTGCCAATCGGCAAGCCGATGGACAACACGCGGCTCTACCTGCTGGACGAAAACCGCCAGCCGGTGCCGTTGGGCGTGGCCGGCGAGCTGTACATCGCCGGCGTGCAAGTGGCGCGTGGCTACCTGAACCGTCCGGACCTGACCGCCGAGCGGTTCCTCGACGATCCGTTCCAGGATGGGCGCATGTACCGCACCGGCGACCTGGCGCGCTATCTGCCGGATGGCACGGTCGAGTACCTGGGCCGTAACGACGACCAGGTGAAAATCCGCGGTTTCCGTATCGAACTGGGCGAGATCGAGGCCCGCCTGGCCACGTATCCCGGGATCAAGGACTGCGTGGTGGTGGCGCGGGAAGACCAACCGGGCGACAAACGCCTGGTGGCCTACTTCACGCCGCAGCAACCGGAAACCGTGCTGGAGACCCCAAGCCTGCGCGAGCACCTGCAAGCGGCATTGCCCGATTACATGGTTCCGACGGCCTACCTGCAGCTCGATGCCTTGCCCTTGACGCCTAACCGCAAAGTGGATCGCAAGGCGCTGCCGGCACCGGACGGCGCCCTGTTCAGCCGCGAATACCAGGCGCCGCAAGGCAAGGTCGAAACCGTGCTGGCATCGTTATGGGCCGACTTGCTCAAGGTCGAGCGTGTAGGGCGAAACGATCATTTCTTCGAGCTGGGCGGGCACTCGCTGCTGGCGGTCACGCTGATCGAACGGATGCGTCAGGTGGGGCTGAGCGCCGATGTACGGGTGCTGCTCGGCCAGCCGACCTTGGCGGCGCTGGCGGCGGCAGTGGGCCGCAGCACAGAAGTCGCGGTGCCGGCCAACCTGATCCCCGAGCATTGTGGACGTATCACCCCGGACCTGTTGCCGCTGGTCAGCCTGACCCAGACGCAGATCGACCAGGTGGTGGCAAGCGTGCCGGGCGGTGCGGCAAACGTGCAGGACATATACCCGTTGGCACCGTTGCAGGAGGGCATTCTGTTCCATCACCTGTCTGCCGGTGAAGGGGACCCCTATGTGCTGCAATCGCAGTTCGGCTTCGACAGCCGCAATCGCCTGGACGATTTTGTCCAGGCGTTGCAGAGCGTGATCGAACGGCATGATGTCCTGCGTACATCGATCGTCTGGGAAGGGCTGGAGACGCCGTTGCAGGTAGTCTGGCGTCGTGCGCCGCTGAAGGTCGAGACCCTCGGGCTCGACCCGCGCGACGGCGAACTCTCGGCGCAGCTGCTGCAACGCTTCGATCCGGCGCATTACCGCCTCGATCTGCGCCAGGCACCGCTGCTGCACCTGGTCGTCAGTGAAGAGGCGTCCAGTGGGCGGTGGCTGGGTATCCTGCTGTTCCATCATATCGCCATCGACCACACCACCCTCGCAGTGGTGCAACAGGAAATGCAGGCATTCCTGCGCGGGCAGGCGACGTCGCTGGCGCCGGCCGTGCCGTATCGCAACTATGTGGCCCAGGCACGACTGGGCGTGAGCCAGCAGGAGCATGAAGGTTTCTTCCGCGAGATGCTCGGCGATGTCGACGAACCGACCCTGCCGTTCGAACAGCAAGAGGTCCGGGGCGATGGGCAGGCGGTCGGCGAGGCTCATGCGGGACTGAGCGCCGATCTGTCTCGACGCCTGCGGGGTCGAGCCCGCGAGGCGGGAGTCAGCCCGGCGAGCGTTGCACACCTGGCCTGGGGCCTGGTGCTGGGCCGCTTGTGCCAGCGCGAAAAAGTGGTGTTCGGTACCGTGCTGCTGGGGCGGATGCAGGGCGGCGAGGGTGCCGAGCGGGCGCTGGGCATGTTCATCAACACCTTGCCACTGCGCCTGGACCTGGGCGAACAGGGCACCCGGAGCGCGCTCAAGACCGCCCATGGGCGGTTGACCGCGCTGCTCGGTCATGAGCATGCGTCCCTGGCGTTGGCCCAGCGTTGTAGTGGCGTACCCGGTTCGCTGCCGCTGTTCAGCGCCTTGCTCAACTACCGGCATGGTGGCGGTGAAGTCGACCAGCAGGTGCTGGATGCCTGGCAGGGTATCGGAAGCCAGGGTGGAGCCGAGCGTACCAACTACCCGCTGAGCCTGTCGGTGGATGATGACGGTGTGGGCTTCGGTCTGACGGTGCAGGCGGTTGCGGGCATCGATGCACAGCGAGTCTGCGGCTATATGCAGGCCGCGCTGGAAAGTCTGGTGGATGCCCTGGAACAGGATCCCGAGGCGCCACTGAGTGGTCTGTCGATTCTGCCGGCCGACGAGCGCGAGCAGTTGCTGGTAGGCTTCAACGACACCGTGCTGGAGTACCCGCAGGCGCAGACCATTCATGGGCTGTTCGAGGCCCAGGTGCGGCGCACGCCGGATGCCCTGGCAGTA
>NZ_AQOH01000257.1 GCF_000364705.1 Pseudomonas fuscovaginae SE-1
GTGCCACTGCGGGCGATGTTCGAGCACTGCACGGGGAGGACCTGGGCGACCTGAGTCGCCACACAAGCCTGCTCACCCACACCAGTCTGCTGTTTGCCGGGATTACTTCGGCCCGAGAATCTTCACCAGCTTGTCCGGCGACGGTGCGCCCTGTTGCTGTTGCAGGTCGCCATTGGCGTCGAGATAGAAGATCGACGGCGTCGCCGACAATTCCAGTTCATCCATCAGCTTGGTGTTGGCGTCGAGCTTGGCCTGGATGTCCGCCGGAATCTTCGCCAGCGGCTTGAGCGAACTGCCCTTGCCGGCCTTCTCATGGTCGTGCAGGGCCTGTTGCGGGTCCTTGGCGGCGAACAGCGCGGCAGCCTTGGCCGGGCTGTCCTCCCGGATGATCCCGACCATGATATGCCGCAACTGCACCTTGCCGGACTCGACCCAGGGCCGGGCCTGCTCCCAGAACATGTTGCAGTACGGGCAGTTGGGATCGCTGAACAGATAGACGATACGCGGTGCATCCGGCTTGCCGTCCTCGATCCAGTTGCTCTTCTCCATCTGGCTCCAGACCTGCTTGGACATGGGCCCATATACCAGCTTCTGCAGCGGGGCCTGGCTCAGGTCCTTGCCATCGGCGTCATACAGGTTGCCGGCGATCACATGCTTGCCATCCGCCGTCAGGTACAGGGCCATGCCACGGTTCTGGTACTGGGCGGCGTAGCCGCGCAGGCCGGCGGGCGCATCGAAACTGCCGACGATTTTGGCACCTTTGGACTCAATGCTCCTGATCGGCGCGGGCAGTTCTTCGGCCCGGGAAACGGGCGCCTGCAGCAGCAGGGCGCCGATGGCGCTGCCCAGGGTCAGGTTCAGCAGATGGCGGTGGACGGGCATAGCGGTTTCCTTGCTGTGGCCGGGACGGCCTTGTTGGGGTGTGGCGGACCGAAGTTCTCCAGGGCGCGGGCCAGGCTGGCCTCGGACAGTTCGCCCAGATGGCTGCCAAGCAGTTGGCCTTCGGCGTTGTACAAGAGGGTGGTGGGCAGGGCCATGGAGCCGACGCTTTGCGCCAGTTGGCCGCTGCCGTCGAACAGTACGTTGTCCAGGTTCAGGCCCTGGGTCATGAGGAAGGTGGTCACGCTCTGCATGCTTTCGGCCTGGTTGACGAACAGGAAGGTCACGTCCTGGCGCTCGCGCTGGGCCTTCTGCAGCACCGGCATTTCTCGTCGGCAGGGTGGGCACCAGGTGGCCCAGAGGTTGATCACCAGCGGACCGCCCTGGTAGTCGCTCAATTGCACCGCATGGCCATCGGCATTGAGCAGGGCAATGGCCGGCAGACGTGAGCCTTGTTCATAGAATGTCGTGGAGAAGGTCGCCAGCAACCAGAATGCCAGCCCGCTGCCCAGGCCGAAGCCCAGTGGCTTGCGCAGCGCCGGCCGGCGCCAGGCCCAGGCCACGGCGCCGAACACGATCGCGAGCAGGCCGGGCCAGGGCAGGAAGCCGCCGTCACGGATATCGAGGATCTGCAGCGGATCGTTGCGGAAGTAGCTCCAGTAGGCGATCACGAAGCTGCCCCGGGCGGCGAACAGGCCCAGGATGAACAGGCTGAACAGCACCGACTCCGGGTTATCGCCACCGCGCTTGGCCACCCACCAGCCAACCAGCGTGGCCAGGGCGAGCGCCAGCAGCAACAGCAGGTGGTTGATCGACAGGGCGAAGGTTCCGAGGGTCAGGGTCAGCATTTAGCGGGCATCCCGTGTGCTATTCCAGTTCTGCAGGAAACCGGCGGCGTCGATTTCGCCGGTGATGCGGCTGGCCCGGCGTTCGCTGCCTTCGGGGGTGATCCACAGCAGGGTCGGCGGGCCGGGCACTTCGAAACGGCTGAGCAGCTCGTGGCTGGCGGCGTTGTCGTGGGTCACGTCCAGGCGCACGAGGTGCACGTCACGCAGGGCCGCGACCACTTCGGGCTTGGCGAACACCTGCTTTTCCATGACCTTGCACGACACGCACCAGTCGGCGTAGTAGTCCACCAGCACCCAGCGGCCGCTGGCCCGGGCCTCGTCCAGTTCGCGCTGCAGCGCGGCGGGCTCGTTGACGGTGACGAAGTCCGCATGGTTCGCCACGGCCGGAGCGTTGCCCCCGGTGTAGACCTGCAGCGGGCGCCACAGGTCGGTGCCGCCGCCGGCGGCACCGATCACCAGCAGGCTGCCCCACAGGCCCAGCAACAGGCTAAGGCAGGCGGCCGACAGCGCCACGCGTCCGGGCTGCCGTGCCAGTACCCGGAGCGAACGGGCCACCACCAGCGCCAGGGCGCCCCACAGGCCCATCCACAGCGACTCGTTCAGCACCGGGCGAATCATCACGATCGCGGTGCCGAGGAACAGGAAGCCGAACAGTGCCTTGACCCGGTCCATCCACAGACCCGGCTTGGGCAGGAAGCGATTGCCGACGGTCACCAGCAGCAACAGCGGCAAGCCCATGCCTACTCCCAGGCTGAACAGCACAAGGCCGCCGAGCAGCACGTTGCCGCTCTGGGCGATGTACAGCAGGGCACCGGCCAGTGGGGCGGTCATGCAGGGGCCGACCAGCAGGGCCGAGAGCGCGCCGATGATCCCGGCACCGACCAGGCTGCCGCCGCGCCGCCCTTGGCCGGCGCGCTCCAGGCGATCGCGTACGGCACTGGGCAACTGCAGCTCGAAGAAACCGAACATCGGCAGTGCCAGCACCACGAACAGTGCGGCGAAGCTGCCCAGCAGCCAGGGTTGTTGCAGGAAGGCCTGCAGATTGCCGCCGAGCAGCGCGGCCAGCATGCCGAGGCCGGCATAGACCAGCGCCATGCTCAGTACATAGCTGCCCGCGAGAGCGAAACCGCGCCGCGGGCTGGCGCCGCTGCCGACCACGATACCGGCGAGAATCGGCAGCATCGGCAGGGTGCAGGGGGTAAAGGCCAGCAGCAGGCCGAGGCCGAAGAAGGCCAACAGGCTCCAACCCAGCGTCTGCTGGCTCAGGCTGCTGGCCAGGGACTGGTCCCGGGCTTGTGCCGGCTGGCTGGAGGTTGCCGCTTTCGGTGGCGTTGTCGCCAGGTCGCCGAGGTCGACCAGTTGGTTCTGGGGCGGGTAACACAGCCCGGCATCGGCACAACCCTGCCAGCCGACGTTGACCTTGCCGCGGGCATCGGCCGGGACCAGCACTTCCAGTTCGGTGCGATACACCGGCTGGTCGCCAAAGAACTCATCGCTGTGCGCCAGCGCCTCGGGCAGCGCGGGCCTGTTACCCGGGGCGAGGCCGTCGAACTTCAGGCGTTTCTGATACAGGTAGTAACCATCACTGATCTGCCAGTACAGGCGGGTCTGGCCGGAAGCCAGTTTCTCCGAACTGAAGACGAAAACCTGATTGGCCGGGGGAAATTCCGGCTTTTTCACCGCGAACGGGTCGTTGCCGGCCTGGGCCAGGCTGGCGAAGATCAGGAAAAAAAAGGTCAACACCCAACGCATAAAAAAGTCCTTGGTGCACAAGCTTGTCCGGCCAAGAGTGGCGGCCAGCGATTAACCGATCATTAACCCGCGCCAGCGGTCGCTGTCGCGGGCGCAAACGTTACTATCTTCAGGGACTCGCGGCATAATCGCCGCTTAATCCGTCCGGGTTTCAATGGACATATTTGCACAGGTAATCCCATGCACGTACTGGTTTGCGAAGACGATGAGTTGATCGCCAGCGGCATCGTCGCCGGCCTCACCGCCCAGGGCATGACCGTGGAGCATGTCGCCACGGCGGCAGCGGCGCGGGCCATGCTGCGTGCGGCGCAATTCGACGTGATGGTGCTGGACCTCGGTCTGCCCGACGAAGACGGCCTGCGGCTGCTGACCCAGTTGCGCAGCAAGGGTCTGGAACTGCCGGTGCTGATCCTCACCGCCCGCGACTCGGTGACCGACCGGGTCGATGGCCTGCAGGCCGGTGCCGACGACTACCTGCTCAAGCCGTTCGACCTGCGCGAGCTGTTCGCCCGCCTGCAGACCCTGTTGCGCCGGGTCGCCGGCCGCAGCGTCAATCTGATCGAACACGGCCCGCTCAGCTACGACCCGAGCAGCCGGGTGACGACCCTGAACGGTCAGTCGGTGGATCTCTCGCGCCGCGAGCAGGCGCTGTTGCAGGCGCTGCTGCACAACCGTGGCCGGGTGCTGTCCAGCGAGCAGCTCAAGGACAGCGTCTACGGCTTCAGCGACGAACTGGAGAGCAATGCCCTCAACGTGCACATCCACCATCTGCGCCGCAAGCTGGGCAACGGCATCGTCGAGACCGTGCGCGGCCTGGGCTATCGCCTGGGCCCGGCGGGTGACGGAGAAGCATGATGAGCCTGCGCCTGCGCCTGAGCCTGACCATCGGTTCGGCGTTCATCCTGATCTGGGCCCTGGCGGCGACCTGGATGCTCAGCGACCTGAGGCACCAGATGATGTTCTCTCTCGACCAGCGGCTGGTGGCCTCGGCGCGGATGGTGGCCGGTCTGATGGAACAGTTGCCGATGATGTCGGGCAGGGGCGAGGTCACGCACTTCAGCTCCGAACAACTCAATATCACCGGTGGCATGGCCTGTCAGGTCAGCTCCCTGCGCGGCGAAGTGCTGGCTCGCAGCCATAACAACCCCGAGCAGGCCCTGGAGGCCCAGCACGTCGGTTTCCATGACCAGATGATCGATGGCGCGCCGTGGCGTACCTTCACCCTGGTACGCGGCGATATCCATATCACCACGGCCGACCGCCAGGTCGAGCGCGAGGCCTTGAACCTGTCGGTGTTGCTGGCGGCTTCGGTGCCGGTGGGCGTGGCGCTGCTGGTCTGCCTGTTCCTGCTCTGGCTGGGGCTCGGCCAGGGGTTGGCGCCGCTCAAGCGCATGCGCGACGCGTTGAAGCGGCGCAGCCCGGATTCCCTCGAACCGTTGCAGATCCATCCGTTGCCCAGCGAGTTGAAACCCTTGCTGGAAACCCAGAACCAACTGTTGCAGCGCATTGGCAAGGCCATCGAGCGCGAGCGCCGCCTGACCGGTGATGCCGCCCATGAACTGCGCAGCCCGCTGACGGCGATCAAGACTCACCTGCAGGTGGCGCGCATGACCGACGGTGCCGCTCGTGACCAGTCCCTGGCCCACGCCGAGGCGGGGGCCGACCGCCTGCACCGGACCTTGGAGCAGTTGCTGCTGCTGGCCCGGGTGGAGGGCAGCCTGTCGTTCGACGACGGCGTGCAGTGCACCGCCGAACAGGTGGCGCGCCTGGCGATCCAGGATTCGGCCAACGGTGACCGGCAGCGCATCGAGCTGAACCTGCGCGAGCCTTGTTCCTCGGCGCCGCTTGAAATGCCGTCGACCCTGTCCATCGCCGCCCTGCGCAATCTGCTGGACAACGCCCTGCGCCACACGCCGGGGGATGCGCCGGTGGAGCTGACCGTGGAAACCATCGGCAATCGCGTACGCTTCCTGGTCCGCGATCATGGGCCGGGTATCGCCGAGGATGACCTGCAGCACCTGACCCAGCGCTTCTGGCGCAATGGCAAGAGCACCGGCTGCGGACTGGGTCTGGCGATCGTCCAGGCGATCGTCCAGCGTTGCGGCTGCGTGCTGCATTTCGACAGCCGGCCGGATGGCCTGCGGGTCGAGCTGACCATGCCCCTGAAGGTCACGGGCGCCTGAAAAATCCTGTCACCGCGCCCGGCTCGCCTGGGCGCATCGCCTGGCAGTATCGTCTGACGCCTGTCGCTCAACGGATTGAGGTCATGCGTCATGGACACTGCCATCGACATTCGCCCGGCTATCGCCGCCGATGCCGGGATCATCAGCCGGATACTCCAGCGCTCGATCCGGGTTGGCTGTTCGCGCGATCATCGCAACGAGCCTGCGCGGCTCGAGGCCTGGACCCGCACCCGCGGTATCGGGCATGTATTGCCCTGGTTGGCCGATCCACGGCTGTACCTGAACCTGGCGCACTGGCAGGGCAAGCCGGCGGGCGTGGGCATGGCGCGCGACGATGGGCGCATCCTGCTGTGCTACGTGCAGCCGGAGTGGTTCCGGCGAGGTATCGGGCGAGCGCTGGTGGCCGGACTGGAGCGCTGGTTGACGGCGGCAGGGCATGGCACGGTGCGGCTCAACAGCACCCTGACTGCCGAGGGTTTCTACCGGCACCTGGGTTACCGACAGACGGCGCAGTCCCTCAGTGTGGCCGGGTTTATCGCGATTCCGATGCATAAGCCACTGGTCTGAAAGGGGCACGCAATCCCCGTCGGTTCGGGAGGGCTGCAAACCCCCGCCCCAACGATTCAAAAAACATCCAATAATCCGCCGGAAGGTGTAAATCCCGACCCGGCTGGTGCGTTTCCAGAAGATGCAATCCGCGCGCACGTACCCGCGCGCGGATGAAGGTTTTGGCCACCCCACCCGCTATTGAGGGATCGAGAGATGTCAGTCGCTACCAGCCTTATCGAAAAACCGCCGATCCGCCCCGGCCAGTCCACGGCGCAAGAGCTCTACCAGTTCGACGAATCGCCGCTGCTGGCCAGGCAGAACCGCCAGGAGTCGAATGCCCGCAGCTACCCGCGGCGTATTCCGCTGGCGCTCAAGCGGGCCAAGGGCCTGTATGTCGAGGACGTCGAAGGTCGCCGTTTCATCGACTGCCTGGCCGGCGCCGGCACCTTGGCGCTGGGGCACAATCATCCGGTGGTGATCGAGGCGATCCAGCAGGTGCTGGCTGATGAACTGCCGCTGCATACCCTCGATCTCACCACGCCGGTCAAGGACCAGTTCGTCCAGGATCTGTTCGGCCTGCTGCCCGAGGCCCTGGCCAAGGAAGCGAAGATCCAGTTCTGCGGCCCGACCGGTACCGATGCGGTGGAAGCCGCCCTCAAGCTGGTACGCACGGCCACCGGACGCAGCACCGTGCTGTCGTTCCAGGGCGCCTACCATGGCATGAGCCAGGGGGCCTTGAGCCTGATGGGCAACCTGGGGCCGAAGAAGCCGCTGGGCGCGCTGCTGGGCAATGGCGTGCAGTTCCTGCCGTATCCCCATGACTATCGTTGCCCGTTCGGTCTGGGGGGCGCCGAAGGGGTCAAGGTCAACCTGCATTACCTGGAGAACCTGCTGAACGACCCCGAAGGCGGCGTGCAACTGCCGGCGGCGATCATCGTCGAGGCGGTGCAGGGCGAAGGCGGCATGATCCCGGCGGACCTCGACTGGCTGCGTGGCCTGCGGCGGATCACCGAAAAGGCCGGCGTGGCGCTGATCGTCGACGAGATCCAGAGTGGTTTCGGCCGTACCGGCAAAATGTTCGCCTTCGAACACGCCGGGATCGTCCCGGATGTGGTGGTGATGTCCAAGGCCATCGGTGGCAGCCTGCCACTGGCGGGGGTGGGCT
>NZ_AQOH01000258.1 GCF_000364705.1 Pseudomonas fuscovaginae SE-1
TCGACACCTGGGCGCCGGGGGCACATGCCGGCACTTTCCGCGGCAACCAGATGGCCATGGCGACCGGTTCCGCGGTCATGCGCTACCTCAAGGAGCACGATCTGCCCGCCCATGCGCACGCCATGGGGGAGCGCCTGTGCGAACACCTGCGCCTGCTGCAGCGCGATTTCCCGCAGTTGGGTGATGTTCGCGGACGCGGGCTGATGCTGGGGGTCGAGCTGGTCGATCCGGACGGCGCACCGGATGTTCAGGGCCACCCGCCAGCACTGCCACGACTGGCACCGCTGCTTCAGCGTGAGTGCCTCAAGCGCGGCCTGATCCTCGAACTGGGCGGACGTCATGGCGGCGTGGTGCGTTTCCTGCCACCGCTGGTGATCACCGCCGCGCAGGTCGACGAAGTGGCCCGGATCTTCGGTCAGGCCCTGGAGGCTGCGCTGCCCCAGCTCTAATTTTTTGCCGGGGCCGAACGTTTTCAACTACACGAGTGCCACGCAAACGGCGTGGCCTCAACCCACTCTCATGGAGAACCGCAATGACTTCAGTATTCGATCGCGACGACATCGTCTTTCAGGTGGTGGTCAATCACGAGGAGCAGTATTCGATCTGGCCGGACTACAAGGCAATCCCCAATGGCTGGCGAGCCGTGGGCAAGAGCGGCTTCAAGAAGGAGTGCCTGGCCTATATCGAGGAGGTCTGGACCGACATGCGCCCCTTGAGCCTGCGCCAGAAGATGGACGCCCAGGTGGCCTGATTGTCGCGCGCCCAAAAAGGCACCTGCGAAGGTGCCTTTTTTATTGGGCGTTTTCCGGGCTAGATCGGAGCCAGGGCATCCAGCACTTGTCTGATCGACCCTTCGAGCCCGGTCAACGGATCGACGTTCTCGGTTTCGAGTACCAGCAGCGTGCTGCCAGCCTTGGCAATCGCCGCCTTCACCGCTTCCGGCGGCTGGCGGTGATCCAGCACCAGTTTCACATCGGCGTCCTTGAGGGTTTCGCTCAGTTTTGCCAGGGCCTCGGGTGTCCACTGCTCATCGCTGCGCGCATCGACCTGGATCAGCTCCAGGTTGAGCCCGCCGACCAGGTAGCCGAAGCGCTCGGAGAGGCTGAACACGCTGAGGTTGTCGGCCCTGGCCAGGCGCGTTTCGCTGTCGGCGCTGAGCTTGAGCAGGCGCTGCTTGAGCGTCGCCAGGTTGCTCTCGATCTTCGGCTTGGCCGCAGGCGCCAGGCGCACCAGGTCGGCGGCGGTCACGTCGGCCATGCGCCCCAGGTTGTTGCTCGACAGCCATGGCTGGCTGTTCAGGCCATCGGTGCCCTGGCCTGGTTGCACCGCGATGCCTGGCAAGGCGCCATCCACCGGGCGTGCGGCGTCGACCTCGACGATGCGCACGTTGCTGCGCCGGGCCATGATGTACAGCGGATCATCCGGCCACAGCGAGCGCAGGCCGATCACTGCGTCGGCCTGGTTGGCCAGCTTCTGCAGGGCGGGAGCGCCACGGCCGCTGAAGTAGGCGCTCTGGCGGCTGCCGGGCAGGTTGGCGTCAGCGGCGCGTTGCAGTTCGACGCCGCTGTCCTTGAGCAGGATTTCACCGAGGCCGTAGGTGACGGGCAGGCTGGCGAGGATACGCACGCTCTGTTTCTCGCCGCTGGCGTGCAGGGCCGCAGTGCCCAGGCCGTGGTTGGCGGTGATTGGCATCGGTGCCTGGCTGGAGAACGATGCGCTGCTGTAGAGGCCGCTCAGCAGCAGGGCAAGGGCGAGAGGGCGAAGATTTGGCATTTATCCGATATTCCCTTTGAGACTGGGCACGGTACCGCGGGCGATCGCCGCCAGGGCGAAGCCGAGACCGGCCATCAGGATGATCGCCGCACCGGACGGTACGGGCAGGTCGAACAGGATCGGCAGCAGGATGCCGCTCAGGGTACTGACGGTGGCGATCGCCACGGAGATCCAGAAGAAACCCTTGAGCGACTGGCTGAGCAGGCGCGCGGCGGCGGCCGGGATCACCAGCAGGGCACCGACCAGGATCGCGCCGATGACCTTCACGGCAGCCACGGTGATCAGCGTCACCAGCACCACGAACAGGTAGTCGAGGGCCTTCACCGCGACGCCGCGCACCGCCGCCAGTTGCGGGTTGAAGCTGGCCAGCATGATGCGGTTGTACAGCGGCAGGCTCAGGCCCAGCACCAGCGTGCCGACCACCAGCAGTACCAGCAGGTCGTTGCCGTTGACCGTCAGCACCGAACCGAATAGCACGTTTTCCAGGATGTGCACGTTGATCTTGCCAGCGAGCACCAGCAGCAGGCTGGCGCCGAGGGCCAGGGATACCGAGAGGAACACCCCGATCAGCGTATCGGGGGCCAGGCCGGTACGGTTGCGCAGGTAGTTGAGCAGTACACCGAACAGCAGGCAGTAGCCGAACAGGCTGCCATAGGGGCCGGTGTAGGGTTCGCCGAGCAGGATACCGATGGCCACGCCGGTCAGCGCCGCGTGCCCCACCGACTCGGAGAAGAATGCGAAGCGCTTGACCACCACCAGGGTGCCGAGGCCGCCCAGCACCGGGCCGATCAGCAGGCCGGCGAGCAGCGCGTTGATCACGAAACCGTAGGCCAGCGCGGCTGGCAGCAGGCCGTCGGTGGCCCAGCCCTGGATCATCAGGCGAAAGGCTTCATAGCTCATGGTCGGGCACCCTCGCTGCGTGGATGGGTGGAGAACAGCGTCAGCAGGCGCTCCGGGGTCAGTGCCTCGGCAGGGGAGGCGTCGAACAGGATTCGCCGGTTGAGGCCGGTGACCCGATCGGCCAGGCGCTTGACCGCCTCCAGGTCGTGTTCGATCCACAGCACGGTGATGCCGGCGCGGCGCCAGTCACCGAGCAGGCGCTCGAACACCTGGATGCCGGCTTCGTCGAGGGCCGACATCGGTTCGTCGAGCACCAGCAGTTGTGGCGCAGGGATCAAGCCCTGGGCCAGCAGCACCCGCTGGCGCTCGCCACCGGACAGGGCACCCATGCGCCGCTTGCGCTTGTCCCGCATGCCGACCCGCTCCAGCGCTTCGCCGATCGCCCCGGCGAAGTGCTGCGACAGGCCGAGGAAGGCCGGGCGGCGCTGGCACATGGCAGCCATGAAATCGTCGACGGTCATCGGCAGGCCACGGTCGAACTCCAGCGCCTGGGGGACGTAGCCGATGGTGCCCGGTGCACCCTGCCATTGCAGGCTCAGGTGGCCCTGGTGCGGCATCTGCCCGAGCAGGGTCTTGATCAGCGAACTTTTGCCACCGCCGTTGGGACCGACCAGCGCATGCACGTGGCCGGGGCGGACCTGGAAGCTGACATTGTCGAGAATGGTGGTGCGGCCCAGGGTCAGGTTGATCCCGTCGAAGTCCAGGGTCGGCCCGTTGGCGATGCGCTCGATGCTCTCGGCGGCGGTCATGCGCCCGCCTCCTGGATCGCCTTGACCACGGTGTTGAGGTTGTTGCTCATTTCCTTCTCGTACTTGTCGGCGGTGTAGTCACCGTAGGAAATGTGCGACAGCGGGTAGAGCTTCACCCCGGACTCGCGCTGGATGGTCTCGACGTAGGTGGACGGGAAGTCCAGCTCCGAGAAGATCACCTTCACATCCAGCTCGCGCAGTTGGTCGATGGTTTTCTTCAATTGGCTCGGACTCGGCTCGATCCCGTGGGCCGGCTCGACCACGGCGGTGACTTCCAGGCCGAACTCGCGCAGCAGGTAGTCATAGGCCGCATGCACCGTCGCTACCCGCAGGTCGGCGTTGGGCGCCTGGGTCAGTTTCGCCAGGGCGTCGGCGCGCAGCTGGCGCAGGCGCTTGCCGTAGGCGCGGGCGTTGGCGGTGTAGAACCTGGCGTTGTCCGGGTCGAGCTTGCCCAGTTCGCGGGCGATGTTGTTGACCTGGGCGATGGACGCGCTGATGGACAGGAAGGTGTGCGGGTTGACCACCTTGCCGGCGCCACGTGCGGCGATACCGGTGGCAGCCAGCAGCGGTACGTTCTCGTTGGCCTCGATCAGCGGGATCTGTGGTTTCTCACTGGCGGCGATCATGCGGTCGGCGAAGTCGTCGTGGCCGACTCCGTTGAGCACGATCACGTCCAGCGTGCCGATGCGCTTGATGTCCTCGGCCCGTGGCTCGTAGGCATGGGGGTTGAAGCCGGCCGGGATCAGCGGCACCACCTCGGCCTTGTCGCCGACGATATTGGCCACGTAGCTGTAGTAGGGGTGCAGGGTGATGCCGATGCGCAGGCGCTTGGCGGTGTCGGCATGGACCTGGAAGGTCGACAGGAGCGGCGCGAGCAGCAGGGCCAGGAGCAGGCGACGGCGGCTGAACAGGGCTGAAATGGACATGAGGGGGCGATCTTCTCCGGGTGAACGGTGTTTGGAGCGGCTCAGTGGCGATGCTGGCGGGTCACGCCGGCGTCGAATTGCGCGACCACCTGCTGCCAGCCAGCGGCAATCAGGGCGCTGTCGGCAAGGTCGCCGGGCACTGTCGGGTTGGCGTTGCGCGTGAGCCAGATATCCGGCGCGGCATTCGCGTCACTGCCGATCCGCATCAGGAACGAGCCGGCTGTCGTCGGGACCTGGCTCAGACCGAGGTACGCGGGCGACTCCAGCAACTGCCAGCGGTGGCCGCCGCGGCTGACCGAGCTGGCATCCTGGGCGAAGGGCGCGAAGCCTTCCTCGGCCAGTTGCGCGGGGGAGGGCAGGGCCTGCTGGTCCTGCTGCAGCAGGTGGATCTCGTCGAGGGTGACCCGCAGGTCGGCGTAGATGCCCTGTTCGCCCGGCGTGAGGTCGCGGCGGGCATCCAGTTGGTGGGCCGCGACCGGCGCGACATCCTGTTTCTCGCCGTGCAGGGCCACCACGCAACCGGCGACCAGCAGCACGACCAGGCAAAACAGCAGGACGTAGAGGGTTTCGTGGCCGGCACCGGCGGGGCGTACAACCTGGCTGGTAGAGGTACTCATGGGGCTTCGATGTCCGCCTTGTCCACTTCCACGACGTGACCGGGGCCGGCGTCGAACAGCACGTAGAAGTCGCCATCGGGTTTCTTGAAGGTCAGCGTCGAGTCATCGCCCAGCTTGCCGGGCAGCAGCACGGTTTCGTCATAGCCGATCACGTCCAGGGTGACGCCGGCGGCGCCGCTGCCATCGGAAAAACCGCCCTTGCACTGGATCTGCTCGGTGTCGATCTGCTTGCACTCGCACATCGGGTTATGGGCCCAGGCATTCAGGCTGAGGCCACTGGCTGTCAGCAGCAGCGCACGGCTCAGCAGCCGTCGCGGGGTTGTCGACGAGAGGAAACGAGGCAATGGATTCATGGGCGGGCACCTTGTTTTTTCAGCCAGGCAATGGTGAGTGGCGAGGCCTTGCTCAGGGGGACGGAGGCCTGGTGGACCGAGCCGTCCCAGCCTTCGAGGGTGACCCACAGCTCGGCGTCGTCGGCGGTGTTTTGCGGGATCGGCACGACGGCGCCCATGCGGTAGGGCGTGCCGAAGAAGATCACCCCGGCGGCCCGCAGGCTGCGCGGCTTGCCGACGCGCAGGTAGGTGGCCTTGACCTGTTCGCCGCACGCGGCGCAGAGCGTGGCATTGAAACTCTTGAAGTAGCCGGCGGGACCATCGCGGCGCGGTGCCTCGTCCCACAGTTCGGCCAGTTGCAGGCTCCAGGGGCCGGCCTGCAACGTCTGGACGTGCTGGCCCAATCCGCTGTCGCCACGAAACAGTGCCGCGTCGGAGAAGTAGCGCGGCATGAAGCCCAGCGGGATCAGCACCAGCAGAATGTTCAGATGAAAGCGCCACTTGTGCCAGAGGCGGTTCAGGGGCGAGATCGGTTGTACCGCTTCAGCCTTGCTCACAGGTTGACCTCCGGGGTTTCGGCGCCGAGGGTGGTACGGGGCCTGGCCTTTTCGGCTCGCTCGGCCTTGTGGCTGCGTTTCAGGGCATTGAGCGTGGCCAGCACGGTGCGCTTGCTCCAGATCAGCAGGCCGCTGAGCACCATCATGCTCAGCAGCAGGCCGAAGAAGAACCAGATCAGCTTGACCCACAGCCCACCGAAGTCACCGGTGTGCAGCGGTCGCATGGACTCGGTGACGAACTCCAGGCCCGTGCGGTCCGACAGCAGGCGCGACTGTTCGACCTTGCCGTTGTAGGGGTTCAGTTCCAGGGTCTGGTACATCAGCGGGTACCAACTGCGGCCGCCGACCTCGATGGCACTGTAGGCGTTGCCCGGCAGGCTGATGAAGCTGGCATCGAGCCCGGGTACCTGTTGCTGGGCGATGCGCAGGGCTTCGTCGGCACCGAGTCTCGGGGCCGCTCGACCATCGGCCGTCAACGGTGCGCTGTCGTGGGAGATGATGGCCGGGATGGGCCGGGTGGCGATGCTGATCTGGTTGTCGGCGAGAATCGCCTGGATCAGGAACCAGGTGCCGGTGATAGAGATCACCGCGATGAACCAGATCGACCAGATCCCGCTCAGGCGATGGAAGTCTCCCCAGAAGATCCGGGCCCCGTGGTTGAAGCGCAGGGTTGGCTTGAGAAAGCCTTTCCAGAAGCGTTTGTAGACCACCAGGCCGGTGATCAGCGAGGCCAGCATCGGTATACCCAGCAGCGATACCAGGTACCAGCCCCAGCTGTGGCCGTTGGTGAACGGTACCAGCCACCAGCCATGCAAGGCCCGGGTGAAGTTCTTGAAGTTGAACTGCGGACTGATGCCCTGGATCACCCCGGTGTAGGGATTGACGTAGACCGTCACCGAGCGTCCGTCCGGATAGCCGATATCGGCCAGCAGGGCGAAGTGGCTTTCGTCCGGGCGCTGGATCGACTGCACGATCAGCTCGGGCTCATTCTTCCTGATGGCGGCCAGCACCTGGTCGTAGCTGAGCAAGGGCGCGTCATCGGAGGGTTTGCTGGCGCGGATGTCGGGGTTGGCCAGCCAGACGATCTCCTGGCTGACCACCGCCAGGGTGCCGGTGACACAGACGATCAGGACAAAGAACCAGATGGGTAGCGCCAGCCAGCTATGGACCAGGAACCAGATTTTCGAGCGGGACTTCTTGGACATGGAAAGCGGATTCTCGACATCGGAGGAGGGTGCGGGGCCTGAGAGGGACCGCGCGCCCGAAAAAACCGGTCGTGGCTTTTGCCTACGCGAACGGCTGCATCTAAATGAGACGAATGAGCGGGCAAAAAACGCAGGGCTATATGAAAGTAAATGTTTCAGTGGCCGACAGCCGGTGTCCGGCACCGGCTAATTTTCCCCCTCGACCATCCGTTCCCTCCTGTGAAACCCGCTGTGCCCCACGTACGGGCGTTGGGGCGGCGGCCGAGGATCAAGGGAGAAGAGTCGTCATGAACAATGCGTTGAGTTTGGATATCCGGCCGCTGCTGACCGGTTCGGGCACCTTGCCCATGCTGATCCAGGCGCCTGAGCCCGGGCTTGACCTGCGCGAGGCGTTTGCCGAGTGCAAGGACCTGATCGATCAGCACCTCTACCGGGCTGGTGGTGTCCTGATGCGCGGCTTCGAGGTCGGTGGCGCCGAGGCATTTCGCGAATTCGCCGCGGCCTTCGGTCACCCGCTGCTCAACTATGAGTTCGGTTCGACTCCGCGCAGCAACGTGACCAAGGGGGTCTACACCTCCACCGAATACCCGGCGCACCAGAGCATTCCGCTGCACAACGAGCAGGCCTATACCCTCGAGTGGCCGATGAAGATCTGGTTCTACAGCGTGATCGCGGCCCAGACCGGTGGCGAGACGCCGATCTGCGACAGCCGCGAGGTCTATCGCCGGATACCGGCGCGTATCCGCGAGCGGCTGGTCAGCAAGGGCCTGATGTACGTGCGCAACTACGGCAACGGCCTGGATGTGGACTGGAGCCAGGTTTTCAATACCGAGGATGAAGCGCAGGTCGAGGCCTACTGCCGGGCCCATGCCATCGAGTGCGAATGGAAGGATGATGGCGAGTTGCGTACCCGCCAGCGTTGCCAGGTGGTGGCGCATCACCCGGTGACCCGGGAAATGGTCTGGTTCAACCAGGCGCACCTGTTCCACGTTTCCAACCTGCAGCCGGAGGTGCGCGAAGCGCTGCTCGAGGTGGTGGACGAGGAGGACCTGCCGCGCAACGTCTACTACGGCGACGGCTCGGCCATCGAGGTCGACCTGCTCGACGAGGTGCGTGGCGTGCTGGACGAATGCACCATCAGTTTCCCCTGGCAGGAAAACGATGTGCTGATGCTCGACAACATGCTCGCCGCCCACGCCCGCTCGCCGTTTACCGGCAAGCGCAAGGTGGTGGTGGCGATGGCTGAGGGCTATTCGCCGCCCGCCGACTGACCTCACTCGTCGCCATTGCCACGCCGATCCGCAGATTTTTACCGCTCTGCTTCGCCATACCCGAGAAACCGCCTGTCGGCACGCTAAATCCTCGGGTTGGCGGTTCGTCCTTGTTGATACGACCAGGCCCCACCGGCCGTGCCGCCGATCAGCAAGGACCCTCTCACATGAAGCCCCAAGACGCACAGAAACTCGCTCGCCGTTTCATCGAGCTGCCCCAGGACAAGCGCCGTATCTTCCTGGCTGCCATGGACCGGGAGGGCGTCGATTTCTCGCTGCTGCCCATCGCCGCCTGCGAGGGCGTCGCCGAGCGGGACGGCCTGTCCCACGCACAACAGCGCATGTGGTTTCTCTGGCAGCTCGATCCCCACAGTGCGGCCTACAACCTGCCAATGGCGGTGCGCCTGGATGGGCCGCTGGACCTGGCGGCGCTCGAGCAGGCCTTCAGTGCCCTGGTGGCCCGGCATGAATGCCTGCGCACGACCTTTGGCCAGGACGGTGAGCGGGCGTTCCAGCGCGTCGCCCCGGCGACAGCCGCCACGGTGCGGGTAGACGACCTGCAGGCCCTGGACGAACCACGGCGGCGGGCTCGCGCACGGCAGATCATGGCCGAGGAAGCCGGGCAGGCGTTCGACCTGCAGCAGGGGCCGCTGCTGAGCATCCGCCTGTTGCGCCTGGACGAACAGGAACACGTGCTGCTGCTGACGCTGCACCACATCATTGCCGACGGTTGGTCGATGAACATCCTGATCGAGGAGTTCAGTCGCTGTTACGACGCTTGCGTGGCCGGCACCACGGCCGAGCTGCCGGCACTGGCCGTGCATTATCGCGACTACGCGCTGTGGCAGCGCAGTTGGCTCGAAGCCGGCGAGCAGGCGCGGCAACTGGCCTACTGGCGTGAGCACCTGGGAGAAGAGCATCCGGTTCTCGAACTGCCCACCGACCGGCCGCATCCGGCCCAGGCCAGCCATCGTGGCGCACGCCTGGAAGTACGGGTCGACAGCGAGCTGCGCCAGCGACTCAAGGCCCTGGCCCAGCGCCAGGGGGTGTCGCTGTTCGTGGTGCTGCTGGCCTCGTTCAAGAGCCTGCTGCATCGCTACAGCGGCCAGAGCGATATCCGCGTGGGCGGCCTGATCGCCAACCGCACCCGCAGCGAGACCGAGGGGCTGATCGGCTTTTTCGTCAACACCCAGGTGCTGCGCAGTGATGTCCGCGGCCAGACTCCGTTCGTCGAGTTGCTGGAGAGCCTGCGCCAAGCCTCCTCGGGCGCGCAGGCGCATCAGGAACTGCCGTTCGACGCCCTGATCGAAGCCCTGCAGCCGGCCCGCAGCCAGAGCCACAACCCGCTGTTCCAGGTGATGTTCAATCACCAGCCGCTGGTTACCGACGTACAGGGCCGGCAATTGGCGAGCGGGTTGCGGGTCGCCCACCTGGACGACGAGCAGGGTATTGGAGAGGCCCGCCAGCACGCGGCCGCCAGCGACCTGATGCTGGAAACCCGCGAGGAAGGCGAGCAGCTGTTCGCGGCCTTCACTTATGCCACCGATATTTTCGACGGGGCGACCATCGAGCGTCTGGCCGGGCACTGGCGCAACCTGCTGGTTGCCGTGTGCCAGGACCCGCAGCGACCGATCGGCCAGTTACCGATGCTGTCGGCAGCGGAAGTCACTGGCCTGTTGGGCGCAGGTGACGAGAGCGTGGCGCCTGCGGACAGTCCGTTGTCGATGGTGCAACTGTTCGAGGCCCAGGCCCGTCGCAGTCCCGAGGCGACCGCGCTGGTCCTGGCCGATGCGGCCCAGGCGCCGAGCCTGAGCTATGCCGAACTCAATCGCCGGGCCAATCGCCTGGCGCATCTGCTGCGTGGGCACGGGGTGGGTCCGGAGGTGCTGGTGGGGCTGGCGATCGGGCGCACGCTGGATCTGGCCGTGGCCATCCTGGCGGTGCTCAAGGCGGGCGGTGCCTATGTGCCGCTGGACCCGCAAATGCCGCCGGCGCGCCTGGCCCATGTGCTGCAGGACAGTGGCCTGAAACTGCTGCTGACCCACAGCCAGTGGCTGGACGGCCTGCCGCCGCTGGGTGATGTCGAGGCCTTGTGCCTGGACCGTATCAACGCCGGCGGTTATGCCCAGGCCGACCTGGAACTGGCGCCGGCCCCGCAGTCGCTGGCCTATGTCATCTATACCTCAGGCTCCACTGGACGGCCCAAGGGCGTCGGTATCAGTCACCAGGCGCTGACGGAGTTCGTCGCCCGGGCCACGGAGTACAGTGGGTTGCTGGCGAGCGACCGGGTTCTGCAGTTCGCCACCAGCAGCTTCGACGGCTTTGTCGAGCAGTTCTTCCCGCCGCTGAGCCTGGGAGCCTGCGTGGTGCTGCGTGACGAGCGGCTGTGGGACAGCGCCACGCTGCACGAAGCGATCCTGCGTCATGGCATCACCCTGGCCGACCTGCCGGCGGCCTATTGGCACCTGCTGGTACAGGACTGGGCGGCCCGTCCACCCGTCGGCTATGGCGCCCTGCGCCAGATCCATATCGGTGGCGAGGCCATGGCCGTCGACGGTCTGCGCCTGTGGCGGCAGGCCGGGTTGGGTGGCGTGCGCCTGGTCAATACCTATGGCCCGACCGAGGCGACCGTGGTCTCCAGCACCTACGACTGCACCGGGCTGTCGGCCGAAACGGTGTCCTGGCGCGGTGTGCCTATCGGTTTCGGCCTGGCTCGGCGGCGCCTGCTGGTGCTCGATGGCGATCTTGAACTACTGCCTCAAGGCGCCATCGGCGAGTTGTACATCGGTGGCCCGGGCCTGGCCCGTGGTTACCAGGGCCAGTCGGCCCTCACTGCCGAGCGCTTCATCGCCGATCCCTTCACCCCGGGGGAGCGGCTCTACCGCACCGGTGACCATGCGCGCCTGCGTGAGGATGGCGCGGTGGAGTACATCGGCCGGGTCGACCATCAGGTCAAGGTCCGCGGTTTTCGCATCGAACTGGGTGAGGTCGAGTCGCGCCTGCTGCAGTGTCCCGGTGTGCGTGAGGCGGCGGTCCTGGCGCTGCCCCTGGCCGGTGGCACGCAACTGGTCGGCTACCTGGTGGCCGACCAGATCCTGGAGCCTGCGCAGCAGAGCGTCTGGCGACTTGAGGTCAAGGCGTCCCTGCAGGGCCGGCTGCCGGACTACATGATCCCCTCGCACCTGCTGGTATTGCCACGCCTGCCGCTGACCCCCAGCGGCAAGCTGGACCGCAAGGCCCTGCCGGTTCCCGATCCGAGCCAGTTGCAGGCCAGCTACCGCGAGCCCCAGACCGACACCGAGCGCTGCCTGGCGGGGATCTGGGAAGAGGTGCTGCAGGTGCCGAGGGTCGGGCTCGACGACCACTTCTTCGAGTTGGGTGGGCATTCGTTGCTCGCGGCCCAGGTGATCGCCCGGGTCAAGACGCGCCTGGAGGTCAGCCTGCCGCTGCGCAGCCTGTTCGAGAAACCGCTGCTGAGCGAACTGGCCGCCGAGCTGGCGACGCTGGGGCAGGGCGCTGCAGATAACGACTGGGCCGACATGGAACAGTTCATGAGTTCGTTGGAGGAGTTTGGAGCATGAGTGGCAACCCTGCGGTACGTATCGCCAAAAGATTCATCGGCCTGCCGCTGGAGCAGCGTCGGCGGTTCCTGGCGAAGCTGAGCGAGGAGGGCAAGGACTTCAGCCTGTTGCCGATGCCGGTCAGCCGCCATGATGTGGCGCGGATTCCCCTGTCCTATGCCCAGCAGCGCCTGCTGTTCCTCTGGCAGCTCGACCCCACCAGTGCCGCCTACAACATGGCGGCGGGCCTGCGCCTGCACGGCCAGCTCGACGAGTCGGCGTTGCAGCGTGCCTTCGAGCATATCGTCGAGCGCCATGAAGTCCTGCGCACGGTGTTCCTGATCGATGGCGAGCAACCCTGCCAACGGATCCTCGGGCACCTGGCGGTGCCGCTGACCCGGCTGGATCTGTCGGGTTGCGCCAACGAGACGCGTGAGACCGAGCTGGCCGAGCGGGTGGGGGCGATCACCGCGCAACCCTTCGACCTGCTCAACGGGCCGCTGCTGCGGGCCAGCCTGATCCACCTGGCTGCGGACGAATGGGTGTTGGTGGTGAGCATGCACCATATCGTTTCCGACGGCTGGTCGATGGATGTGATGGTCAGAGAGTTCGTCCAGGCCTACCAGGCGTTCAGCCAGGGGCGCGAACCGGGCCTGGCCGACCTGCCGCTGCAGTACGCCGACTATGCGATCTGGCAACGCAGTTGGCTGGAGGCCGGCGAGGGGGAACGGCAGCTGGACTACTGGCGCCGGCAACTGGGCGAGGAGCAGCCGTTGCTGGACGTCGCCGCCGATTTCCCGCGGCCGCCCGTGCAGAGTTTCGAAGGGCGGACCCTGAAGTTCGACTTCGGTGCCGAACGCTCGCGTCAATTGACGGCCTTTGCCCGCGGTCAGGGCATCAGCCTGTTCATGCTCGTGCTGGGCGGCTACTCGCTGTTTCTTTCGCGCCAGTCCGGCCTGCGTGACATCCGGGTCGGCGTGCCGAACGCCAACCGCGGCCGCCCGGAAGTCGAAGGCCTGATCGGCTTTTTCGTCAACACCCAGGTACTGCGTTGCGAAGTCGACGAGCGCCAGAGTTTCCTCGACCTGCTGGGCCATCTGCGCGAAAGCAGTTTTGGCGCCCAGGCCCACCAGGAATTGCCGTTCGAACAACTGGTGGACGCCCTGGCGCCCGAGCGCAACCTGGACCACAACCCGCTGTTCCAGGCCAAGTTCAACCAGAACGTCGGCATGCAGAAGCAGCGCTCGATGCAGTTGCCGGGCCTGAGCGTGGCCGAGTACCCGCTGCACAAGGACGGTACGCACTTCGACCTGGCCCTGGACATCACCGACGACGGCACGTTGATCCATGGCGAGCTGACCTATGCCAGCGACCTCTACCAACACGCGACGGTCGAGGGCTTTGTCCCGGCGTTGCTCGAGCTGTTCGATGCATTGCTGCAGGCCCCGCAGGCTCCGCTGTTCAGCCTGAACCGAGCGCTGCCAGCACTGCCGGCAGCCAGCCTGGAGAGCGCGCCGCTGGTGTTGCAACACTGGGATGCCCAGGTTCGTCGCCAGCCCGAAGCGCTGGCCGCGCGTTGCCTTGGGCAAACCCTGAGCTTCGCCGAACTGGACCAGGCTGCCAACCGTCTGGCCCATCACCTGCGCAGGCGGGGCGTGGGCATCGGTGAGCCGGTCGCGGTGCTGATGGAGCGTTCACTGGATTGGCTGACCAGCCTGCTGGCGATTCTCAAGGCGGGTGCGGTGTACATGCCGCTGGATACCAAGGCCCCGGATGAGCGCCTGCGGCAGATGCTCGAACGGGCTGGTGCGCGACTGTTGCTGGGCAGCGAGGACGATACACGACTGGATGGCCTGGTGCCGTCCGGCTGCGCCGCCCAGGCATTCAACCCGACCGACTGGCGCGAGCAGCCGGCCACTGCACCACGACTGGAGCTGTCGGCCCAGTCTGCGGCCTATGTGATTCATACCTCCGGTTCCACCGGGCAACCCAAGGGCGTGCTGGTCAGCCATGGTGCCCTGGCCAGTTACGTGCAGGGCCTGACACAGCGCCTGGACCTGGCGCCAGGCGCCAGCATGGCTCTGGTCTCGACTATTGCCGCCGACCTCGGGCACACCACGCTGTTCGGCGCCCTGTGCGGCGGCCGCACCCTGCATGTCTTGCCGGAAGCGCTGGGGTTCGACCCGGATGGGTTTGCCCAGTACATGAGCGAGCACCGAGTCGGCATCCTGAAAATCGTTCCCGGGCACCTCTCGGCCCTGTTGCAGGCGACCCGTGCGGCCGATGTCCTGCCGGAACACGCACTGATCGTCGGTGGCGAAGCCTGCTCGCCAGCGCTGGTGCGCCAGGTTCGCGAGCTGAAGCCGGGCTGCCGTTTCATCAACCACTACGGTCCCAGTGAAACCACCGTTGGCGTGTTGACCCACGAAGTGTCCGCCGCCGCAGCCATCGACCGTGGCATTGCCATCGGCCAGCCGCTGCCAGGTGCCCGGACCCTGGTGCTGGACGATGTGTTGAACATCGCTGCCGTGCAGGTGCCGGGAGAGTTGTACATCGGTGGTGCCAGTGTCGCCCTGGGTTACCTGGGGCAACCGGGGCTGACGGCCGAGCGCTTCCTGCCGGACCCTTATGGCGAGCCGGGCAGCCGGGCCTACCGCAGCGGTGACCGGGTGCGCTGCAACCGCCAGGGCCTGCTGGAGTTCATGGGGCGCAACGACGACCAGGTGAAGATCCGCGGCTACCGCGTCGAACCGGCGGAAGTCGCCCGGCTGATGCAGGGCTTCGACTCGGTCGCCCAGGCTGCGGTCCTGGCGTTGCCGATGGAAGACGACGCCACGCGCCTGCAACTGGTGGCCTACTGCGTACCGGCGGCCGGCAAGGTGCTGCAGGTCGAGGAATTGCGCCAGCGCCTGCAGGCTTCTCTGAGCGACTACATGGTTCCCGCGCAGATCCTGCTGCTGGAGCAACTGCCGCTGACCGCCAACGGCAAGCTGGACAAGCGGGCGCTGCCCAAACCGGGGCTGGTCAAGCAGCAATACACCGCGCCGGTGGGCGAGATCGAGGAGAAGCTGGCGGCGATCTGGGCCGATGTGCTCAAGCTGGAGCGGGTCGGCAGCACGGATAACTTCTTCGAGCTGGGCGGCGACTCGATCCTCAGCCTGCAGATCATCGCCCGGGCCAAGCGCCAGGGGATCAGGCTCAGTCCCAAGCAGTTGTTCGAGAAACAGACCATCGCGCAACTGGCGACGGTGGCCAGGCTGATCGAGAAGAAGGCGGCCGTCGAGGCGCCGCGGCAGGTCAGCGGCGAGCAGCCGTTGCTGCCGATCCAGGCGCGTTTCTTCGAAATGGACATTGCCCAGCGCCAGCACTGGAACCAGTCGGTGATGCTCAAGCCGCTCCAGGTGCTGCAGGCCGCCCACCTGGAGACGGCGCTGGCCGCTCTGCTGGAGCAGCACGATGCCTTGCGCCTGAGCTTCGTCGAACAACAGGGACAATGGCAGGCGCGTTATCAGCCTGCCCGCGCCGGCGTCCTGTGGTCGCGGGCGCTGGAGGACGTCGCCGGGCTCAGCGCCCTGGCCGACGAGGCCCAGCGCAGCCTCGACCTCAAGGACGGCCCGCTGCTGCGTGCGCTGCTGGTTCACCTGCCCGAGGGCGAACAACGCCTGCTGCTGGTGATCCATCACCTGGTGGTCGACGGGGTGTCCTGGCGGGTACTGCTCGAGGATCTGCAGAGCGCCTATGTCGCCGCTGCGGCCGGTCGTGCCGTGCAACTGCCGGCCAGGAGCAGTGCGTTCCAGCTTTGGGGCGAGCGCCTGCAGGCCCATGCGCGTAGCGAGGCGCTGGCGGCCGAGCGTGACTACTGGTTGGACAACCTGGGGGGCGTCATTGCTCCACTGCCCGATGATCGCCTGGAGCATCCGCTCCCTGGTGTCGGCCATGCCACCTCGCGGCTCGACAAGGCACTGACCCGGCAACTGCTCAGCGTCGCCCCGGCGGCCTATCGCACCCAGGTCAACGACCTGCTGCTGACCGCGCTGGCGCGGGTGCTGTGCCAGTGGAGCGAGCAGCCGTCGGTGCTGATCCAGCTCGAAGGCCACGGTCGCGAGGATCTGTTCGATGACCTCGACCTGAGCCGTACGGTCGGCTGGTTCAGCAGCCTGTTCCCGGTGCGCCTGACCCCACAGGCGGACCTGGGCGCCTCGATCCGTACGGTCAAGGAACAACTGCGGGCGGTACCGAACAAGGGGATCGGCTATGGCCTCCTGCGTTACCTGGCGGATGCGGATTTCTCCCGTCAGTTGCAGGCCTTGCCTGAAGCACGGGTGACCTTCAACTACCTCGGGCAGTTCGACGGTAGCTTCGATCAGGCCGAGGGCGCACTGTTCGTGCCCAGTGGCGAGAGCAGCGGTGCCAACCAGGCCGAAGAGCGCCCGGCCAACTGGCTGAGCCTCAATGGTCAGGTATTCGACGGCGAACTGGAGCTGGACTGGGGGTTCAGTCGCGCGCTCTACCAGCCCGCGACCATCGAGGCCCTGGCCCGCGCCTATGAGCAGGAACTGGGCCGCCTGGTCGAACACTGCAGCCAGGGCGGCCAATTGGGCGTGACGCCGTCCGATTTCCCGCTGGTGACACTGACCTCGGCTCAGTTGGCGCGCCTGCCGGTGGCCATGGCGGATATCGAGGACATCTATCCGCTGTCGCCGATGCAGCAGGGCATCCTGTTCCATGCGGTCGACGAGCCGGATGGCGCGGCCTACACCAACCAGCTACGGGTCGATGTGCGGCACCTGGACGTCGAGCGGTTCCGCGCGGCCTGGCAGCAGGGCCTGGACCGCCATGAGGTCCTGCGCTCGGTATTCGTCTGGCCGCAGGACCTGGCGGCACCGTTGCAGGTCGTTCGGCGCCAGGCGCGGATCCCGCTGGTGGTGCATGACTGGCGCGGACGCAGCGACCTGCCGGCAGCCCTCGAGCAACTGGCACGAGACGACCTGGCGGCAGGTTTCGAGTTGGGCCAGGCCCCGCTGTTGCGCTTGATCCTGGTACGCACCACGGCCAGCGATTACCACCTGATCCACACCAGCCACCATATCCTGATGGACGGTTGGAGCACGTCGCAACTGTTCGGCGAAGTGCTCCAGCGCTATGCCGGTGCCGCCGTCCCCCAGGGGGCTGGCCGCTATCGCGACTACATCGAATGGCTCGGCCAGCGTGACGCCCAGGCCAGCCAGGCTTTCTGGGCCAACGCCCTGGCCGAGCTGCAGGAACCGACCCGCCTGGCGAATGCCGTGGGTTGCCGGCAGGGGCTGACGGCCGGACATGGCGAGCACGAACACCGGTTTGGCGCGGCCCTGACCGCCGACCTGAACCGCTTCGCCCGCGAATACAAGGTCACCCTCAACACCCTGGTGCAAGCAGCCTGGCTGGTCATGCTGCAGCGCTACACCGGGCAGGACTGCGTGGCCTTTGGCGCCACCGTGGCGGGTCGACCGACCGACCTGGCCGGGGTGGAGCAGCAGATCGGCCTGTTCATCAATACCCTGCCGGTGGTCGCTGCACCCTCTGCCCAGTTGCCGGTGGCGACCTGGTTGCGGCAGGTGCAGGACCTTAACCTGGCGCTGCGCGAGCACGAGCATACCCCGCTTTACGATATCCAGCGCTGGGCCGGGCTTGGTGCGGGCGGGCTGTTCGACAGCCTGCTGGTGTTCGAGAACTACCCGATGGCCGAAGCTCTTGGCCAGGCTTCGGAAACGGGCCTCGAATTCACCGCTATCCGTCGCCAGGAACAGACCAACTACCCGCTGACGCTGGTGGCGGTCACGGGCGCCGAACTGAGCCTGGGGCTGAGCTATGACCGGGCCTGCTTCGATGCCCCGACCGTGGCGCGCCTGGGGCATGAGCTCGAGCACCTGTTGCGGGCCTTCATGGCCGAGCCGCAACAGGCGCTGGGCAACCTGGAACTGCGGGTTGGCGCGTCGCGCCAGGCGGCGCTGGACTGGGGCAGGGGCACAGCCACGGCGACTGACCCGCGTGACGTGCTCACCCGCCTCGATGCCCAGGTACTGGCCCAGCCGCAGGCCCCGGCGATCCTGTTCGCCGAACACGAAGTGGACTATGCGAGCCTCGACCGCCGTGCCAATCGCCTGGCCCACAAGCTGCGCGAGCTCGGTGTGGGGCCGGAAGTGCGGGTCGGTGTCTGCCTGAGCCGCACCCCGCGGATGATCGTCAGCCTGCTGGCGATTCTCAAGGCCGGCGGCGCCTACGTGCCGCTGGACCCCGAGTATCCGCAGGAGCGCTTGCTGCATATGCTGGAGGACAGCCGTGCGACGGTACTGTTGAGCGAGTCGCGCCTGCCGCGGTACCTGCCACGGGACCTGTCGTCCCGAGTGTTGCTGGTGGAGGAGGGTGAGGACTGGCTGCAGGCCTATCCGGCCCAGGCCCCAGCGGTTTCGATCCTGCCGCAGAACCTGGCCTACGTCATCTACACCTCCGGTTCCACTGGCAAGCCCAAGGGGGTGGCGATCAGTCACGGCAACCTGGCGGCGCTGATCCAGTGGTCCCTGGGCGTCTATGGTATCGAGCAGTTGCGCGGGGTACTGGCCTCGACCTCGATCTGCTTCGATCTGTCGGTCTGGGAGATCTTCGTCACCCTCGCGGCTGGCGGCTACCTGGTGCTGGCGGACAACGCCCTGGCCCTGGCCGAGCTGCCGCAGCGCGAGCGGGTCAGGTTGATCAACACCGTACCGTCGGCGATTGCCGCCCTGCAGCGCGCCGGACAGATCCCGGCGTCGGTGAGCACCATCAACCTGGCCGGCGAACCCCTGAAGCAGACGCTGGTGGACACCCTCTATGCCAGCACGCCGGTCAAACAGGTCTACGACCTTTATGGTCCGTCGGAGGACACCACCTACTCGACCTTCACCCTGCGCACCGCCCAGGGCTCGGCGAATATCGGCCGGCCGCTGGACAACACCGACGCCTACCTGCTCGACACCCAGTTGCTGCCGGTGCCGGAAGGGGTGGCGGGGGAGTTGTACCTGGCCGGTGCCGGGGTGTCCCGTGGCTACCTCATGCGGCCGGGACTGACCGCCGAGCGTTATGTGCCGAACCCGTTCGGGGTTGCTGGCGAACGCCTGTACCGTACCGGCGACCTGGTACGCCAGGGCGAGCGGGAGCAGATCGAATACATCGGGCGGGCCGACCACCAGGTGAAGATTCGTGGTTTCCGGATCGAACTGAGCGAAGTCGAGGCGCGCCTGCTGCAACTGCCGTCGGTGCGCGAGGCCGTGGTGCTGGCCCAGGACGGGGCGGCGGGCAAGCATCTGCACGGCTATGTCGTGGCGACGCAGGCCAACGATGATGCGCGAGCCTTTACCGACGGCTTGCGTACGGCGCTGGCCGGGCAATTGCCCGCGCATATGGTGCCGAGCCACCTGCACCTGATCGATGCCCTGCCGCTGACCCCCAACGGCAAGCTCGATCGCAAGGCGCTGATCGCCCTGGGCGGCAATCCGTTGCAGAGCCACTACCAGGCGCCGCAGACAGAGTTGCAGCGCGAGGTCGCCAGCCTCTGGCAGGAAGTGCTGGAGGTCGAGCGGGTGGGCCTGGGCGACAACTTCTTCCAGCTGGGCGGTCATTCGTTGCTGGCGACCCTGGTGGTGACGCGGATTACCGAGCGCCTGGGCGACAAGATCGCGCTCAAGGAGTTGTTCGCCGCGCAGACGCTGCAGGCTTTCTGCGAGCGCATCGAGGCCCTGCGCGGTGGTTTGTCACCCGCTCAGGATGAATTGGCTAAATCGCTGGAGGCCCTCAAACGTCTATCCCTCGACGATCTGGAAAAACTGGTTTCCTGACCGGTTTCTTGACTGATTTTTTGAGAGGGAACAAGGCGTGCGGGAGTTAATCGAGTCGGTAGGGCAACTTTCGGCGATGCAGCGAAAGGGGTTGGCCACTCTGCTCAAGCAGAAGGGCATCAACCTGTTCGAGATCGCGCCGGTGTTCAAGCGTGCGGCTGATGAGCCGCTGCGCCTGTCCTACGCTCAGCAGCGCCAGTGGTTCCTCTGGCAATGGGCGCCGCACAGTGCGGCGTACAACATTGCCATGGCCCTGCGCCTGCAGGGGCGGCTCGATGTGACCGCGTTGCAGGGCAGCCTGCAGGCTCTGGTAGCGCGTCACGAGCCCCTGCGCACGGTGTTCACCGAGACCGACGGCCAGCCGCTGCAGGTGGTGCTGCCGAGCGGGGCGTTCGAGCTGCCGGTCGAGCGCCTGGCCGCGGGCGAGGGTGACGCGCGGGTCCAGGCGTTCGTGCTCGAACACAGCCAGGCACCTTTCGATCTGCGCAAGGGTCCGTTGATGCGGGCCGCGCTGTTGCGGGTGGCGGACGACGAGCACGTGCTGGTGCTGACACTGCACCACATCGTCGCCGATGGCTGGTCGCTGCAGGTGATGATCGAGGAGCTGGTGCAGTGCTACCAGAGCCTCAGCCAGGGCCTGCCTCTGGAATGGCCGGCCCTGCCGATCCAGTATGCCGACTATGCGCTGTGGCAGCGTCACTGGATGGAGGCGGGCGAGCAGGAGCGCCAACTGGCCTACTGGCGGCAGGCACTCGGTGGTGAGCAGCCGGTGCTGGAGCTGCCGACCGACCATCCTCGTCCCGTGTCCCGCAGTTTTGCCGGGGCGAGCTGCAACCTGACCCTGGACCTGGCGCTCGGCGACGGGCTCAAGGCCCTGGCCCGGCGCGAGAGTGTCAGCCTGTTCAGTGTGTTGCTCGCGTCATTCCAGGCCCTGTTGCATCGCTACAGTGGCCAGGCCGATATCCGTGTCGGCGTGCCCGTGGCCAATCGCGAACGACCTGAGGTCGAGCGCCTGATCGGCTTTTTCGTCAATACCCAGGTGCTCAAGGCCGAGGTCGACGGGCAACAGTCCTTCGAGCAACTGCTGCACCAGGTCTGGCTGACGGTGCAGGAGGCCCAGGCCCACCAGGACCTGCCCTTCGAGCAACTGGTCGAGGCCCTGGAGCCGGGTCGCAACCTGAGCCACAGCCCGCTGTTCCAGGTGATGTTCAATCACCAGGCGCAGAGCCGGCTCAAGTCCGGTACCGAGCTGGACGGCCTGCGCATCGAGCCGCTGCAGTGGCAAAGCCAGACCGCCCAGTTCGACCTGGTGCTCGACACCCACGAGCAGCCCCATGGCATCGAGGCGGTATTCAAGTACGCCACCGACCTGTTCGAGCCGGCGACCGTAGAAGCCTTGCTGCAGCACTGGGCGAGCCTGCTGCGGGCGATCGTCAGCGATCCGCGCCAGCGTATCGCCGAATTGCCGTTGCTGGACGCCACGCAACAGCAACAGGTGCTGGCGCGCTGGAACCCGGCTCCGCGGGTGCATCCGGTCGGGCGTTGCCTGCATCAGCTGATCGAGGAGCAGGCCGAACGGCGTCCGGACGCCGTCGCCGTGGTCTGCGCCGGTGAGCGACTGACCTATGCCGAGCTCAATACCCGGGCCAACCGCTGGGCCCATCGGCTGATCGCCCGTGGGGTGGGCGCCGATGTGCTGGTGGGGGTTGCGGCCGAGCGTTCGCTGGAGATGATCGTGGCCTTGCTCGCGGTGCTCAAGGCCGGGGGTGCCTACGTGCCGCTGGACCCGGCCTACCCCGAGGAACGCCTGCGCTACATGATCACGGACAGTGGCCTGAAGCTGCTGCTGGCCCAGGGGCATCTGCTGGAGCGCCTGCCGGTGCCGGTGGATGTCGAGTGCCTGGACCTGGGGGGCACCGACGTGGAGGGCCGGCAGGACAACCCGCTGGCGCGGGTCGACGTCGATAACCTGGCCTATGTGATCTACACCTCCGGTTCCACCGGCAAGCCGAAGGGCGCGCTGCTGCCCCACCGCAACGTGCTGCGCCTGTTCGACGCCACCCAGCACTGGTTCGGCTTCGACAGCCAGGACAGCTGGACGCTGTTCCATTCCTACGCCTTCGATTTCTCGGTCTGGGAAATCTTCGGTGCCTTGCTCCATGGCGGCCGGCTGGTCGTGGTGCCGCACGAGGTCAGCCGTTCGCCCGAGGCCTTCCACGCGTTGCTGTGCGAGGAACGCGTGACGGTGCTCAACCAGACGCCCTCGGCCTTCAAGTCGCTGATGGCGGTAGCGTTGGGATCACCGCGTGAACTGGCGCTGCGCCAGGTGATCTTCGGTGGCGAGGCCCTGGAGGTGCAGAGCCTGCGCCCCTGGTTCGAGCGCTTCGGCGAGCACTCGCCGACCCTGGTCAACATGTACGGCATCACCGAGACCACCGTGCACGTGACCTATCGGCCATTGTCGCTGGCCGACCTCGACCAGGCGGCGGGCAGCCCGATCGGCGAGCCGATCGTCGACCTGTCCTGGTATCTGCTGGATGATGCACTGAACCTCACGCCAACGGGCTGCATCGGCGAGTTGTATGTTGCCGGTGCGGGCCTGGCGCGCGGTTACCTGAACCAGGCGGGGCTGACGGCCACGCGCTTCGTCGCCAACCCCTTCGACCCGCGGGGTGGGCGGCTCTATCGCACCGGCGACCTGGCGCGCATGCGCAGCGACGGGGTGATCGATTACATCGGCCGGCGCGACCAGCAGGTCAAGATCCGTGGTTTCCGGATCGAACTGGGTGAAATCGAATCGCGGCTGCAGGCGCATGACCAGGTTCGCGAGGCGGCGGTACTGGCCCTGGACGGGCAACTGGTGGCCTACCTGGTGGCGAGCGACGCGACCCTGCTGGCCGATGCCGAGCGTCAGGCCGCGCTACGCGTGGCGTTGCGCGACGATCTGAAGCTGCACCTGGCCGACTACATGGTTCCGGCCCACCTGATGCTCTTGCCGGCACTGCCGCTGACCGCCAACGGCAAGCTCGACCGCAAGGCCCTGCCGGCCCCCGACACCGCGCTGTTGCAGCAGGCCTATGTCGCGCCGCGCAGCGCGCTGGAGCAGCAACTGGCGGCGATCTGGAGCGAGGTGCTCAAGGTCGAGCGGGTCGGCCTGGGCGACAATTTCTTCGAGCTGGGTGGGCATTCGCTGCTGGCAACCCAGGTGATCGCCCGCGCGCGTCAGGCCCTGGGTATCGACGTGGAGCTGCGCAGCCTGTTCGAAACCCGCGACCTGGCCGCCTTTGCCGCCAGTGCCGGGCAGGGGGACGGCACGTTCGCGCCGGCGTTCGTCGCCGCCGATCGCCAGGCACCCCTGCGCCTGTCCTATGCCCAGCAACGCCAGTGGTTCCTCTGGCAACTGGAACCGGACAACAGCGCCTATCACATTCCTGCCGCCCTGGCTCTCAACGGTCGACTCGATGTGCCGGCACTGCGCCGCGGCTTCGAGGCCCTGGTCGCGCGTCACGAAAGCCTGCGCACCACCTTCGCCCAGCAGGATGGCGAGGCGGTGCAGGTGGTGCATCCGGTGGCGAGCTTCGAGCTGCCGATCGAGCTGCTGGAGGGCGCCGACAGCGCATCCCTGGCGGCCCGTATCGACCATGAAGTGCTGGCCCCCTTCGACCTGCGGCAGGGGCCGTTGCTGCGTGCCCGCCTGTTCCGCCTTGGCGAGGAACGCCATGTACTGGTGGTGACGCTGCACCACATCGTGTCTGACGGTTGGTCGATGCCCATCATGGTCGATGAGCTGATCGAGGCCTATGTGGCCTTCAGCCAGGGCCAGTCGCCACGGCCCAAGCCGTTGCCGTTCCAGTACGCCGACTATGCCCAATGGCAGCGCGACTGGATGGAGGCCGGCGAGCAGGCGCGACAACTGGCCTACTGGCGTGACCAGTTGGGCAGCGACCAGCCGGTGCTGGAACTGCCGACCGACCGGCCTCGACCTTCGTTGCAAAGCCATGCCGGTGCCCGTACCCAGGTCGAGCTGGATCGTGTCCTGGTAGAGGGACTCAAGGGTATGGCCCGGCGGCAGGGTGTGACCCTGTTCATGCTGCTGCTGGCCTCGTTCCAGGCGCTGCTGCATCGGCATTCGGGACAGAACGACATCCGCGTTGGCGTGCCGGTGGCCAACCGCAGCCGGGTGGAAACCGAAGGTCTGATCGGCTTTTTCGTCAATACCCAGGTGCTGCGTGCCGAGTTCGACCTGCACACCCGTTTCGACCAACTGCTGCAGCAGGTCAAGCAGGCGGTCCTGGGGGCCCAGGCTCACCAGGACCTGCCCTTCGAGCACCTGGTGCAGGCCCTGCAACCGGAACGCAGCCTGAGCCACAGCCCGCTGTTCCAGGTGATGTACAACCACCAGACCGAACTCAAGGGGGCCGTGCGACCGCTGCCGGGTCTCGAGATCGAGGCGCTGGACAGCGGCAGCCATACCGCCCAGTTCGACCTGACCCTGGACACCTTCGAAAGCGAGGATGGCCTGCGCGCGGCGCTGACCTATGCCACCGCGCTGTTCGACGCGGACACCATCGAGCGCCTGGCCGGGCATTGGCGCAACCTGCTGCGGGCCCTCGTCAGCGGCGGCGTGGCGCAGGCGGTCGCCGAGCTGCCATTGCTCGATGCCCGGGAAACACAGCGTGTGCTGCAGGACTGGAGCCGGATCGAGGGTCACTACCCGGCCGAGCAGTGCGTGCATGAACTGATCGAGGCCCAGGCGCGGCGCACTCCCGATGCGGTGGCGCTGGTCTTTGGCGAGCTGCAGATGAGCTACCGCGAGCTGGACGGCCAGGCCAACCGTCTGGCCCACAAGCTGCGGGACATGGGCGTCGGTCCGGAAGTGGCGGTGGGGATCGCGGTCGATCGCGGGCTGGACATGGTGGTCGGGCTCCTGGCGATCCTCAAGGCCGGGGGTGCCTATGTACCGCTGGACCCGGAGTTCCCCGAGGACCGCCTGGCCTACATGATGCAGGACAGCGACATTCGCCTGTTGCTCAGCCACAGCCCGTTGCTGGCGCAACTGCCGGTGCCGGCGGGATTGCCGGTGTTGTGCCTGGACCGGGCCGCGGACTGGCTGCGGGGTTACGACGAGCAACCACTGCCAGGCCTGGCCCGGTTGCACAACCTGGCCTATGTGATCTACACCTCCGGCTCCACCGGCAAGCCCAAGGGCGTGGCTATCGAACACCACGCCCTGAGTGCCCACTGCCCGGTGGCGATCGAGTATTTCCGCCTGGTGCCGCAAGACCGCGTGCTGCTGTTCTCCACCCTCAACTTCGATGGCTTCGTCGAGCAGCTGTTCCCGGCACTGTGCCGTGGGGCGGGCGTGGTGGTGCGGGGCAACGAGGTCTGGGACAGCACCACCTTCCAGCGCGAGGTACTGCGTTCGGGTATCACCGTGGCGGACCTGAGCACGGCCTACTGGTACCTGCTGGCCCAGGACTTCTGTCGCCTGGGGCTACGCGACTTCGGTGCGCTGCGCCAGGTCAGCGCCACCGGCGAGGCAATGCCGGCCGAGGGCATCAACCTGTGGAAGCAGGCGGGTCTCGAACACATCCGCCTGCTCAACACCTATGGCCCGACCGAAACCACCATCACCGCCAGCTACCTGGAATGCGCGCCCTACGTGCGTGGCGAGCGGCCCCGGCCGGTGCTGATGCCGATCGGCCGGCCGCTGGGCGCGCGGCGCATGTACATCCTCGACGCGGCGTTCAACCCCGCGGTGCAGGGTGGCAGTGGGGAGCTGCTGATCGGCGGCGCGTTGCTGGCTCGTGGTTACCACCAGCGGCCGGCGCTGACCGCCGAGCGTTTCATCCCGGACCCGTTCGACGAGCAGGGTGGTGGCCGGCTGTACCGCACCGGTGACGTCACCCGCTATCGCGACGAGGGCCTGATCGAGTACGTGGGGCGCATCGACCACCAGCTGAAGATCCGTGGCTTCCGTATCGAGCTGGGCGAGATCGAGGCGCGCCTGCGGGAACATGCACAGGTTCGCGAGGCCCTGGTGATCGATATCGATGGACCGTCCGGCAAGCAGCTGGCGGCCTACCTGGTACCGCACGATCCGGCGCTGGCCACGGCGGATGCCGCTACCCGGCAGGCCCTGCGTGGACAACTGCGTGACTACCTCAAGGCGGGCCTGCCGGACTACATGGTCCCGGCTCACCTGCTGGTCCTGGCGCAGATGCCCATGACCCCCAACGGCAAGCTGGACCGCAAGGCACTGCCCAAGCCGGACCCGAGTCTCTGGCAGCAGGACTACGTGGCACCGCGCAACGAGCGGGAGCAGCAACTGGCCGCGATCTGGGCCGAGGTACTGCAGGTCGAGCGGGTGGGACTGCACGACAACTTCTTCGAGCTGGGTGGCCATTCACTGTTGGCGGCCCAGGTGATCTCCAGGATTCATTCGAGTCTTGGCGTCGACATTCCTCTGCGACTTATTTTCGAGAAACCGCAATTGAACGAATTTTCCCAAGCATTTGAAGACGCAGGCCTGGCCCTGACCGATGACGGGCTGTCCGACATCGAACGCATGATGAACGAAATGGCGGAGGCCTGAGATGGACAAGACCACAGCACAACGGATTGCCCAGCGCTTCGTTGGCCTGCCGCTGGAACAGCGCCGCCAGATCCTGCAGAAAATGAGTGAGACCGGGCAGAGCTTCCGGCTGTTGCCGATCGCCGAAACCCGTCACGACGTTGCACGGATTCCACTGTCCTACGCTCAGCAGCAGATGTTGATCCTCTGGCAGTTGGACCCGGACAACAGCGCCTATAACGTGCCGATGGCGGTACGCCTGACGGGAATCCTGGACGAGGCGACGATGGGCCGGGCCCTGGCCCTGCTGGTGCACCGCCACGAGGCCTTGCGCACCCGCTTCGTCTCGGTCGAGGGCGAGTTCCACCAGGAAATCCTCGATGAGTCGCAGGTGCTCCTGCAGCGCGTGGACATCGCCGTTGAACCTGTCGAGACCCGCGAGGCGCGCCTGCAGGCGCGGGTGGCGGCCGAACTGGCCACCCCCTTCGACCTGCTGCTGGGGCCGTTGCTGCGGGTCCGGCTCTGGCGCCTGGACGAGCATGAGCACGTGCTGACCCTGTGCATGCACCACAGCGTCTCGGACGGCTGGTCGGGCGAGTTGCTGGTGCAGGAGTTCATCCGCTTCTACCTGGCCGAAGTCAGCGGCCAACCGGCAGGGCTGGCGCCGTTGCCGATCCAGTACGCCGACTACGCGATCTGGCAACGTGCCTGGCTGGAAGCCGGCGAGGGTGAGCGCCAACTGGCCTACTGGAAGCAGCAACTGGGCGAGGAGCAGCCACTGCTGGAGCTGCCGCTGGACCATGAGCGCCCGGCGGTGGCCAGTCATCGTGGGGCCATCGTCCACGCCAACCTGCCGCCGCCACTCTCGGCCCAGCTCAAGGCCCGGGCCCGGCAGAATGGCCAGACCGTCTTCATGCAGGCCCTGGCGGCCCTGGCCGTGGTGCTGGCACGCAGCAGTGGCCAGGCGGACATCCGCATCGGCGCGCCGAATGCCGGACGCAATCGCGAGGAACTGGAAGGGCTGATCGGCTTCTTCATCAATACCCAGGTGCTGCGCATCCAGGTGGATGAGCGTGACAGCCTCGAACAGTTGCTGGAGCAGGTCAAGCAGGTGGTCAGTGGTGCGCAGTCCCATCAGGAACTGCCGTTCGAACAACTGGTGGATGCCCTGGCCCCGGAGCGCAACCTGAGCCACAATCCGCTGTTCCAGGTCAAGATCAACCAGAACGTGCTCGCCGCGCGCGGCAAAAGTGCTCCGGTACAGTCGGCCCTGAGCGTCGAGGCCTTCGCCATCGGCGTGGCCGATGCCCGTTTCGACCTGGCCCTGGACTTCACCGATACCCCGGAGGGGATCGAGGCCGAGTTCACCTACGCCACCGACCTGTTCGAGGCCGGCACCATCGAGCGCCTGGCCCAGGCCTGGCAGCAGGTGCTGGAACAGATGGTCGATGCCGCCCAGGCACCCTTGCTGGAGCAGCCAGGCGTTGCGGCCGATTACCCGGCCGCCGCCCAGGCAGCGTTCCCCTGCGGCGATTTCCTCGCGCTCTGGGAGCAGGGCCTGCGGGCCGGCCACGGCAGGCCGGCGCTGCGCTGCGGGACGCAAGTGATCGACTATGACGAGCTGGAGCGCCGCTCCAACCAACTGGCGCGCCTGCTGCAGGCCGAGGGCATTGCGGCCGGGGCCGTGGTCGCGCTGTGCCAGGAACGCTCCATCGACTGGGTGGTCAGCCTGCTCGCGGTGCTCAAGGCCGGTGCGGTGTACCTGCCGCTGGATAACCGCCAGCCGGTCGAGCGCCTGCAACAACTGCTCAAGGACAGTGCCGCGGCCCTGTTGATCCACGCTCCGGGCGATAGCCTGGCGGCCGGCCTGGGCGTGTGCCCGGCGCTGGTTCCGGTCGAGCAGCAGTGGGCCGGGCAGGACGATTCGGCACTCGGCCTGGCGGTCGATCCCGAGCAGCCGGCCTATATCATCTACACCTCCGGTTCCACCGGGCAGCCCAAGGGCGTGCTGATCAGCCAGCGTGGCCTGGCCAACTACGTACAGGCGGTGTTGCAGCGCCTGCAACTGGCACCCGGCGCGAGCCTGGCGCTGGTTTCGACCATTGCCGCGGACCTGGGGCATACCCAACTGTTCGGTGCCCTGGCCACCGGCCGGTTGCTGCACCTGATGTCCCATGAGCATGCCTTCGACCCGGACAGCTTCGCCGCCTACATGCGCGAACACCAGGTCGATGTGCTGAAGATCGTCCCCAGCCACTTGCAGGGCCTGTTGCAGGCCGGTCGTGCGGCGGATGTGCTGCCACGGCAACTGCTGATCCTCGGCGGCGAAGCCAGCAGTTGGGCGCTGGTCGAGCAGGTCCGCCAACTGGCGCCGGACTGCCGGATCATCAACCACTACGGCCCGACCGAAACCACCGTGGGCATCCTGACCCACGAAGTGCATGAGCGTCTGGACGGTTGTCGCGGCGTGCCGGTCGGCCTGCCGCTGGCCAACGACCGCGCGCAGGTGCTGGATGCCTACCTGAACCCGGTGGCCGAGCGTGTGCCGGGTGAGTTGTACCTGGGTGGCGCGGGCCTGGCCCAGGGCTACCTGGGGCATGCGGCCATGACCGCCGAGCGTTTCGTGCCCGACCCCGCATCGCGCCAGGGCGAACGCCTGTACCGGGCTGGCGACCGTGCGCGCTGGGTCGATGGCCGGTTGGAATACCTGGGGCGCGCCGACGACCAGGTGAAGATTCGCGGTTACCGGGTCGAGCCGGGAGAAGTCGCCCAGTGGCTGCTGGGGCTTGCGGGCGTGGCCGAAGCGGTGGTGCTCGCACTGCCCCTGGAAAGTGATGCCACGCGCCTGCAACTGGTGGCCTACTGCGTGGCCGCGCAAGGCGCCAGCCTGAGTGGCGAAACCTTGCGCCAGCAATTGCAGGCCGGGCTGCCGGAATACCTGGTACCGGCGCATATCCTGATGCTGGAGCGCCTGCCGTTGACCGCCAACGGCAAGTTGGACAAGCGGGCTCTGCCCGTGCCGGGCGCGACCCAGCAGCGCTATGTCGCGCCGGTTGGCGAGATCGAGGAGAAGTTGGCCGCCGTCTGGGCCGATGTGCTCAAGCTGGAGCGGGTCGGCAGCACGGATAATTTCTTCGAACTGGGCGGCGACTCGATCCTCAGCCTGCAGATCATCGCCCGGGCCAAGCGCCAGGGCATCAAGCTCAGTCCCAAGCAGTTGTTCGAGAAGCAGACCATCGCCCAGCTGGCGACGGTGGCCAAGCTGATCGAGAAGAAGGCCGCCGTCGAGGCGCCGCGGCAGGTCAGCGGCGAGCAGCCGTTGTTGCCGATCCAGATGCGCTTCTTCGAAACGCAGATCCCCGAGCGTCATCACTGGAACCAGTCGGTGCTGCTCAAGGCCCGTGAAGCCCTGGATGCCGCGCATGTCGAGCAGGCACTGTCGACCCTGGTCGGGCAACACGACGGCCTGCGCCTGAACTTCGAGGAGCAGGCCGACGGCTGGCGGGCCCGCTACCGGGCGGATCAGCCCGGCGGCATGCTGTGGGTGCGCGATCTGTCGTCGTCCGCCGAACTGGCCGGGCTGCTGGACGAGGCACAGCGCAGCCTGGACCTGGCGCAAGGGCCGTTGCTGCGTGCGGTGCTGGTGAACCTGCCGGCTGGTGAACAACGCCTGTTGCTGGTGATCCACCACCTGGTGGTCGATGGCGTGTCCTGGCGCGTGTTGCTGGAGGACCTGCAAACGGCCTACACGGCCATTGCCCAGGGCCAGCCGCCCGTACTGGCGGCCCGTGGCAGCTCGCTCAAGACCTGGGCCGAGCATTTGCACCAGCATGTGCGCAGCCCGCTGATGGAGCAGGAACTGGCCTACTGGCAGGAGCAGTTGCGCGGTGTGAGTGATACCTTGCCCTGCGACCGTCCCGACGGCGGCCAGCAGCGGCGCCATGCCGCCTCCGTGCAGACGCGACTGGGCGCCGAGCTGACCCGGCAGTTGCTCCAGCAGGCCCCCGCGGCCTACCGCACCCAGATCAACGATCTGTTGTTGACCGCCCTGGCGCGGGTCATCAGCCGTTGGACGCGGCAGCCCGATGCGCTGATCCGCCTTGAAGGGCACGGTCGTGAAGACTTGTTCGAGGGGCTGGACCTGAGCCGCACCAGCGGTTGGTTCAGTACCCTCTACCCGGTCCGGTTGAGCCCCGAGGATTCGCTGGGTGGCTCGATCATGGCCATCAAGGAACAACTGCGTGCGGTGCCGAACAAGGGCATCGGCTACGGCCTGTTGCGCTACCTCGGTACGCCGTCGGCGCGCCAGGCCCTGCAAGGCCTGGCCGAGGGCAGCATCGTCTTCAACTACCTGGGCCAGGTCGAGCAGGGCGGCGATCGCGACAATGGCCTGTTCCAGCTCGCTGGCGAGGACAGCGGCCAGGGCCAGGACCAGGCCGCACCGCTGGGCAGCCTGATCAGCATCAATGGCCAGGTACAGGGCGGCGAACTGGAGTTGCACTGGGAGTTCAGTCGCGAGGTCTTCGACACGTCCACCCTGCAGCACCTGGCCGACGAGTATGCCCGGGAGCTGGAGGCGCTGATCGTCCACTGCGCCGCAGCTGCCGGCCAGGGCGTGACGCCATCGGATTTCCCGCTGGTTCGCCTGGGTCGTGAGCAACTGCAGCGCCTGCCGGTGGCAGCGCGGGACATTGCCGATATCTATCCGCTGTCGCCGATGCAGGAAGGGTTGTTGCTGCACACCCTGCGCGAAGCCGGTTCGGGCATCTACCTGATGCAGTACTGCTACCTGATCGACCATGATATCGACCGTGAGGCCTTCACTCGTGCCTGGTGCACGGTAGTCGAACGGCATGAGGTGTTGCGCACCTCGTTCTGCTGGGATATCGGCGACACGATCGTGCAGATCGTGCGGCGCAATGTCGCCCCGGATATCCGCTTCATGGATTGGCAAGGCGTGGACGCCGCCGACTACGAGGCCCGCCTGAAGGCCGAACTGAGCGCCGAACTGCAACAGGGCTTCGACCTGGCCGGCGAAGTACCGTTTCGCCTGCGGCTGATCCAGCTGGGGCCGCAACGCTATGGTTTTGTCCTGAGCAATCACCATATCCTGCTCGATGCCTGGTGCCGCATGGGGATCGTGGCGGAGTTCTTCGAACTGTACGCGGCCGAGGTCGAGGGCCGTACCACGCACCTGCCGCTGCCACCGCGCTACCGGGATTTCATCGCCTGGCTGCAGGGGCACGACGAGCAGGCTTCCAGGACATTCTGGGAACGCGAGCTGGCCGGTTTCGAACAGCCGACCGCCTTGCCGTTCGACCGGTTGATCAGTCGCGATGCCGGGACCTCGTCGACCGGTGACTGCCTGACGCGCCTCAGTGACGAACAGACCCGGCAGTTGTCCCGGGTCGCCCAGTCCAGCCAACTGACGCTCAACACCCTGGTGCAGGCGGCCTGGTCGGTGGTGCTGCACCGCTACAGCGGTCATCGCGACGTACTGTTCGGAGTCACGGTTTCCGGGCGTCCGGTGGAGTTCCCCGAGATGCAGGCCACGGTCGGGCTGTTCATCAACAGTATTCCGCTGCGCGTGCGGATTCCCGGCGCGCAGAACCCGCAGACGGTCAAGGCCTGGCTGCAGGGGTTGCAGGAACACAACCTCGAGTTGCGCGAGCATGAGCACCTGCACCTGGTGACCATCCAGGGTGGCAGCGAGGTCGGCAAGGGCCAGGCGCTGTTCGACAGCCTGTTCGTGTTCGAGAACGCGCCGATCGAGGACAGCATCGGTGAACAGGCCGATAGCCTGAAGATCGAGTCCGGTTCCTCGCGGACCCACACCAACTATCCGATCACCGTGGTGATCTACCCAGGCTCCAGCCTGGGCCTGCACCTGTCCTATGACCAGCGTCTGTTCGAACAGGCAACCGTCGAGCGCCTGCTCGTTGACTTGCGTGAGGTGCTCCAGGCGTTTGCCGAGGGTATCGAGCTGGACTTCCAGGACCTGGTGGCGACATTGCAGGCGCCGCTGGCGCCGGGCAACGATGCGGGCGACACACCCGCTGGCGATCTCGACCTGGGTTATGCACAGCTGTTCCAGCGGACCGTGCAGCGGGTGCCTCAGCAGGTGGCGGCGACCTGCCAGGGGCAGGGCTGGACCTACGCCGAGCTGGATCGGCACAGTACCCGCATGGCCCAGGCATTGCAGGCTGCCGGGGTGTTGGCCGACGACCTGGTGGCGGTGCTCGGTGAGCGCGGCCTGCCCCTGCTGGGCATGGTGGTCGCCGGGTTCAAGGCCGGCGCCGGTTACCTGGGTCTGGATCCCGCGCTGCCGGCCCAACGGCTGGCGGATATCCTCACTCTCAGCGGCAGCCGTGTGCTGGTCTGCAGCCATGGTTGCCGGGAACTGGCCGGGCAGTTGCTCGCGCGTATCGACGACCAGGCCCGGCCACGGCTGCTGGTCTGGGACCAGGTGCTGGAGCAGGATGCGCCCGCCGCACCACCGGCGGCCTTGCCTCTGGTCACGGCTCGTCACCTGGCCTATGTGATCTTTACCTCGGGTTCCACCGGCCTGCCCAAGGGCGTGATGGTGGAGCAGGGCGGGATGCTGAACAACCAGTTGAGCAAGGTGCCCTACCTGGGACTGACCGGGCAGGATGTGATCGCCCAGACCGCTTCGCAGAGTTTCGACATTTCCGTCTGGCAACTGCTGACCGCCGCTCTCTGCGGGGCCCGCGTCGAGATCGTGCCTTCGCCCATCGTCCAGGACCCGGCCGCCCTGCTCAGGCATGTGGAGCAGACGGGCATCACCGTGCTCGAGGTGGTGCCGGCCCTGATCCAGGGGCTGCTCGACCAGCCCGTGGCGCGGTTGGCGAGCCTGCGCTATCTGTTGACCACGGGCGAGGCGATGGCCCCGGCGCTGGCGGAGCGCTGGTTGCGCCAGTATCCGGATATTCCATTGATCAACGCCTATGGCCCGGCCGAATGTTCCGACGACGTGGCCTTGCACCGGGTGCAGTTGCAGGACCGCGAGCGTGCCTACCTGCCGATCGGCCTGGACACCGATCACAACCGGCTGAGCGTTCTCAACGATCTGCTCGAACCGATGCCGGAGCGCGCCACGGGCGAACTGCATATCGCCGGCCTGGGAGTTGGCCGTGGCTACCTGGGCGATCCGAAGCGTACGGCACTGAGCTTCGTGCCCAACCCGTTCGGTCTGACGCCGGGCGAGCGCCTCTACCGTAGCGGCGACCTGGTTCGTCGCCGGGCTGCCGATGGCGTGCTGGAGTATGTCGGGCGCACGGACTACCAGGTGAAGATTCGCGGCTTCCGTATCGAACTCGGCGAGATCGAGGTGCGCCTGCGGCAGCATGGCGCGGTGCGCGAGGCCGTGGTGGTCGACATCGACGGCCCTGGCGGCCGGCAGCTGGCGGCGTACCTGGTGCCGAGGGACAGCGGCTGGACGGCGGACGATGTCCCGGCGTTGCGCGAGCAGCTCAAGGAGCATCTGCGCGAGCACCTGCCGGAGTACATGGTGCCGACGCACCTGGTGGTACTCGAGCGCATGCCGCTGACCGCCAACGGCAAGCTCGACCGCAGGGCCTTGCCCAAGCCGGACGTCAGCCTGTTGCAGCACCACTATGTGGCGCCGCAGACCGAGCAGGAACAGCAGTTGGCCGCTATCTGGGCCGACGTGCTGAAGGTCGAGCGGGTGGGCATGAACGACCACTTCTTCGAGCTGGGCGGGCATTCGCTGCTGGTCATGCAGGTGATGGTGCGCATTCGTGACCAACTGCATGTCGAGGTCTCGCTCAACGAGTTGTTCGAGCTGCCGGTGCTGGCGGACTTCAGTCGCGCGGTCCGGCAGAAAACCGGCCAAAGTGACCAGGCACAGGATGAATTGGCTAAATCGCTGGCTGCCCTCAAACGTCTTACTGCGGAGGAAATCGATAATTTGATCGCATAGCGGGAGAACATCAAAGTGCAAGAGCTGCTCGACTCCGTAAAATCGCTGTCCATCCGCGAGCGCAAGGCGCTCTCGGCGTTGCTCAAGCGACAAGGGGTGAACCTGTACGGGGTGACCCCGATTTTCAGGCGGGAGTCAGAGTCGTCTTCGGCGCTGTCCTACGCCCAGCAACGCCAGTGGATTCTCTGGCAGCTGGAGCCGGGCAGCGCCGCCTACAACATCCCCACGGCCCTGCGCCTGAAGGGCAGCCTGGACACCGAAGCCCTGCGACGCAGTTTCGAGGCGCTGATCCGGCGCCACGAAACCTTGCGCACGACCTTGCGCGAGGACGCCGGACAGGTGCTGCAGGTGATCCATCCGGCCGATGTTTTCACGCTGGCGCCGGAGCGCCTGGCGACCCCGATCAGCGAAGACCTCGACGAACAGATCCGCGCTTGCGTGGAGGACGAAGTGCAGCGGCCCTTCGACCTGGAGCAAGGTCCCTTGCTGCGGGTTCGGCTGCTGCAGATCGCCGAACAAGACCATGTACTGATCCTGACCCTGCACCATATCGTTTCCGATGGCTGGTCGATGCCGATCATGGTCGACGAACTGGTCCGCCTGTACGACGGTTTCCGCCAGGGCCGCGAGGTCGAACTTGCCGCCTTGCCGATCCAGTACGCCGACTACGCCCAGTGGCAGCGCGACTGGATGGAGGCGGGCGAGCAGGAACGCCAGCTCGGTTACTGGAAGGGCCAGTTGGGGGGCGAGCAACCGGTGCTGGAACTGCCCGTCGATCGACCGCGCCCCACCCACCAGAGCCTGGCCGGACAAAGCCTGGCCATCGACCTGGCGCCGCAACTGGCCCAGTCCCTCAAGGCCGTTGCCAGGCAGCAGGGCGTGACCCTGTTCATGTTGCTGCTGGCATCGTTCCAGACCCTGTTGCACCGTTATTGTGGGCAGACCGACATCCGCGTTGGCGTCGCCATTGCCAACCGTAGCCGCGTGGAAACCGAAGGGCTGATCGGCTTCTTCGTCAACACCCAGGTCCTGCGGGCCGAGATCGATGCCCAGGCACCTTTCAGCCAGTTGCTGCAACAGGTCAAGAAAACCGCACTCGATGCCCAGGCCCACCAGGACCTGCCGTTCGAGCAACTGGTGGAGGCCTTGCAGCCGGAGCGCAGCCTGAACCGTACGCCGCTGTTCCAGGTGATGTACAACCACCAGACCCAGGTGCGTGGCGAGGCACGCGAACTGGCCGGTTTGCGTGTCGAGGGCTTGTCCTGGGAAAAACGTACCGCGCAGTTCGACCTGACCCTGGACACCTTCGAAAGCGACGAAGGTCTGGGAGCGGCCTTCACCTATGCGAGTGACCTGTTCGACCCCGCGACCATCGAGCGCCTGGCCGGGCACTGGCGCAACCTGCTGCAAGCCATCGGCCGGGATCCGCGGCAGCGTATCGCCGCGCTGCCGATGCTGGACGCGGCGCAGCAGCAACAGACCATCCAGGCCTGGAATCCGGCCCCTGTGGCCTACCCGGGCAGTGCTTGTGCGCATGAATTGATCGAGGCCCAGGCCCTGAAGGCGCCGGATGCAGTGGCGGTGACCCATGGCGCCAGCAGCCTGACCTATGGCGAGTTGAACCGTCGTGCCAACCAGCTGGCGCACCATCTGCGCGCCTGTGGCGTCGGCCCGGATGTGCTGGTGGGGCTGGCGGTGGAGCGGGGCCTGGAGATGCTGATCGGCCTGCTGGCCATCCTCAAGGCCGGGGGGGCCTATGTGCCGCTGGACCCGGATTACCCCGAGGATCGCCTGGCGTACATGATCCAGGACAGCAACATCCGCCTGCTGCTGACGCAAAGCCACTTGGCCGGTCGCCTGCCGGTCCCCGACAGCGTGCGCAGCCTGTGCCTGGACCAGGAAGGCGACTGGCTGGAAGGTTATCCACAACAGAACCTGCCGACGCTGACCGACCCCGACAACCTCGCCTACGTGATCTATACCTCGGGTTCCACCGGCAAGCCCAAGGGCACGCTGCTGCCGCACCACAATATTCTCAGGCTGTTCCAGGCCACCGACGCATGGTTCGGGTTCGGGCCGCGGGATGTCTGGACGATGTTCCACTCCTATGCGTTCGATTTCTCGGTCTGGGAGATCTTCGGGGCGTTGATGCACGGTGGCCGCCTGGTCATCGTGCCGCGTGATATCAGTCGTTCGCCGCAGGATTTCTACCCGCTGCTGCTCAGTGAAGGGGTCACGGTGCTGAACCAGACGCCTTCGGCGTTCAAGCAACTGATCCGGGTGGCCTGCGAGGCACCGCCGTCGCCTTCGCCGCTGGCCTTGCGCTACGTGGTGTTTGGCGGCGAAGCCCTGGATGTTGGCAGCCTGCGGCCCTGGTTCGAGCGTTTTGGCGATCATCAGCCGCAACTGGTCAACATGTACGGCATTACCGAAACCACGGTGCACGTGACCTACCGACCGATCAGCCGCGAAGACCTGCTGCAGGCGGGCGTCAGCCCGATCGGCGAGGTCATCCCCGACCTGTCGTGGTACGTGCTGGATGCCGATTTCAACCCTGTGGCCCAGGGCTGCAGGGGGGAACTGCATGTCGGCCGTGCCGGCCTGGCACGCGGCTATCACCAGCGTCCGGCACTGACCGCCGAGCGTTTCGTTCCTGATCCGTTCGACGAGCAGGGCGGTGGCCGACTGTACCGTGCGGGCGATCTGGCCCGTTATCGGGGCGACGATTGCATCGAATACATCGGGCGCCTGGACCATCAGGTGAAGATTCGCGGTTTCCGCATCGAGCTGGGCGAAATCGACGCCCGGCTGCGCGAGCATGCCGCTGTCCGGGAAGTCAGCGTCATCGATATCGACGGCCCGGGCGGCAAGCAGCTGGTGGCCTACCTGGTGCCGAGCGATCCGGCGCTGCTGGAGGCGGATCCGCAGGTCCAGGGCCAATGGCGACGTGACCTGCGCGAACACCTCAAGTCCGTGCTGCCCGACTACATGGTGCCAGCCCACTGGGTCCTGCTGCGCCAGATGCCCCTGACCGCCAACGGCAAGCTGGACCGCCGGGCCTTGCCTGCACCGGACGTTGCGCAGACGCAGAAAAGCCATGTGGCCCCCGTGACCACCGTGCAGCAGCAGGTGGCGCAGATCTGGGCCGAAGTGCTCAAGATCGAGCGGGTCGGGCTGGACGACAACTTCTTCGAACTGGGCGGCCATTCGCTGCTGGCGACCCAGGTCATCTCGCGGATTCGCCAGGGCCTCGAACTGGAGCTGTCGTTGCGTGATCTGTTCGAGGCCCAGGACCTGGCGGCGTTTGTGCGCAATGTCGAGGATGGCGGCGCCGCCCCGATTGCGGTCGCGGCCATCGAACCGGTCGACCGGAGCCAGCCGCTGCTGCTCTCCCATGCCCAGCAGCGCCAGTGGTTTCTCTGGCAATTGGAGCCGGACAGTGCGGCCTACAACATTCCGGCGGCCCTGCAACTGCGCGGCACACTGGATGTCGAGGCCTTGCGGCGCAGCTTCGAGACGCTGATCGCCCGCCATGAAAGCCTGCGCAGCACCTTCCGGGAGGAGGGCGAGCAGACCGTGCAGGTCATTCATCCGGCCACAACCTTCGAGTTACCGGTGGAACGCCTGGCGCAAACCCCGGCGGCCGGGCGCGAAGCGGCCATTCGCGGTTACGTCGAGCGTGAAGCCGCGTGTGCCTTCGACCTGGTGCAGGGACCGCTGCTGCGCGTCCGCCTGCTGCGGGTGGCGGACACCGAACATGTGCTGGTGCTGACGGTCCACCACATCGTCTCCGACGGATGGTCCATGCCCATCATGGTCGACGAGCTGGTGCGCTTGTACAGCGCCTACCACCAGGGCGTGGCTGTCGACCTGCCGGCCCTGCCGGTGCAGTACGTCGACTACGCGCAGTGGCAACGGCGCTGGATGGCCGAGGGCGAACAGGCCCGCCAACTGGACTACTGGACCGGGCAACTGGGAGGCGAACAGCCGGTGCTCGAACTGCCCACCGACCGTCCGCGACCGACCCTGCGCAGCCAAGTCGGCGAGCGCCTGGCCATCGATCTGCCGCCCGGCCTGGCCGATGGCTTGCGGGTCGCGGCCCGGCAGCAGGGGGTCACCCTCTTCGTGTTGCTGCTGGCTTCGTTCCAGACCCTGTTGCATCGCTACAGCGGGCAGGCCGACATCCGTGTCGGGGTGCCGATCGCCAACCGCAACCGGGTCGAAACCGAACGCCTGATCGGCTTCTTCGTCAATACCCAGGTGCTGCGTGCCGGGTTCACCTCGAGCATGACCTTCAGCGAGCTGCTGCAGCAGGTCCGGCAGACGGCCCTGGAGGCCCAGGCGCACCAGGACCTGCCATTCGAGCAACTGGTCGAGGCGTTGCAGCCCGAGCGCAGCCTGAGCCACAGCCCGTTGTTCCAGGTGATGTTCAACCACCAGGCCGAAGGCGCGGGCGAGTTGCATACGCTACCCGGCCTGACGGTCCAGGGACTGTCCTGGGACAGCCATGTCGCCCAGTTCGACCTGGCCCTGGACACCCATGAGCATACCGAGGGCCTGAGCGCCGCGCTGACGTACTCCAGCGCACTGTTCGACCGCTCGACCATCGAGCGCATGGCCGGGCACTGGCGCAACCTGCTGGCGGCCATTGCCTGCGGTGCCCACCGTCGCGTGGTCGAACTGCCGATGCTGGGCGACGACGAGCGCCAGCGCATCATCGTCGACTGGAACCGGAGTGAGGCCCGTTACCCGACCGATCGCTGCATTCATGAGCTGATCGCCGAACAGAGCCGTGTAACACCGCAGGCGACGGCCCTGCTGTTCGATGATGCGGACATGAGCTACCAGCAACTGGACCGGCATTCGAACCGACTGGCGCGCCAGTTGCGGGAGCTGGGCGTCGGCCCGGACGTGCTGGTCGGCGTGGCCCTGGAACGCGGCCCGCAGATGCTGGTGGGCCTGCTGGCGATCCTCAAGGCTGGCGGCGCCTATGTGCCATTGGACCCGGATTTCCCGGCGGATCGCCTGGTGTACATGGTGCGGGACAGCGGGCTGGCGTTGCTGCTGACCCAGAGCCACCTGGGCCTCCACCAGGCCGTGGGGGACGAAGTGCGCAGCCTGTTCCTCGACCCGTCGCAGGACTGGCTGCAAGGGTTCAGCGACGCACCGCTGGCCAATCTGGCACAGCCGGGCAACCTGGCGTACGTGATCTACACCTCGGGTTCCACCGGCAAGCCCAAGGGCGTCGCGGTGCCCCACGGGGCGCTGGTGAACTTCCTCTTCAGCATGGCCGAACAGCCGGGTATCGAGTCTTCGGACCGGGTGTTGTCGTTGACCTCGTTGTCCTTCGACATCGCCGGGCTGGAGCTGTACCTGACCCTGATGCGCGGTGCCGCCGTGGTGCTGCTGCGTCAACAGCAGAACAAGGACCCGCGGGCCTTGCTGGAGATCATCGGCAAGCAGCAGGTCACGATGATCCAGGCGACGCCGTCGACCTGGCGCATGTTGCTCGACAGTGCACCGCCGGGCTGGCTGGCCGGCTGCCGGATCCTCTGTGGCGGCGAAGCGCTGAGCGCAGAACTGGCACAGCGGCTGATCGAGCAGGCCGGGCATGTCTGGAACGTCTATGGCCCCACCGAGACCACCATCTGGTCGGCGCGGCACTACCTGACCTCGAGCGACGACATCCGGCTTGGCCGGCCGATCGCCAACACCCGCCTGCATATCCTCGGCGACGATTTCGATGTGTTGCCACCGGGAGCCCGGGGTGAACTGCTGATCGCTGGCGATGGCCTGGCGCGGGGTTATCACCAGCGTCCGGGGCTGACCGCCGAGCGGTTCATCCCGGACCCGTTCGACCCGGTGGGTGGAGGCCGGCTGTACCGCACCGGCGACCTGACCCTCTACCATGGCGATGGCGTGATCGAGTACGCCGGACGCCTGGACCACCAGGTGAAGATCCGCGGTTTCCGCATCGAGCTGGGCGAAATCGAGGCGCGGCTGCAGGAACATGCCGGCGTCCGTGAGGCCGTGGTCATCGATATCGACGGCCCGGCGGGCAGGCAACTGGGCGCCTACCTGGTGCCCGAGGAGGCGAGCCTGGCCCAGGCGAACGAGGCGGCGCAGGCCGTGCTCCAGCGCGAGCTCAGTGATTGGTTGAAGGCCGGCCTGCCGGACTACATGGTGCCGTCCCACCTGATCCTGCTGGAGCGGCTGCCGTTGACCCCGAACGGCAAGGTCGACCGCAAGGCGCTACCGGCTCCACGGGCCAACCTGTCGCAGCTCGCCTATCAGGCGCCGCAGACCCCGCTGGAACAAGCCCTGGCCGGGATCTGGCAGGAGGTGCTGAAGGTGGAACGGGTTGGGCTGGGCGACAACTTCTTCGATCTGGGCGGGCACTCGCTGATCGCGACCCAGGTGATTTCCCGGGTACGCCAGGGGCTCCACGTCGAGCTGCCCCTGCGCACGCTGTTCGAGGCCGACAACCTGGCCGGGTTCGCCGAACGGGTTGCCCGGGGGACGCTCAACCGGGCACCGGCGCTGCTGCCGATCGGGCGTGACCAGCCGCTGCCGTTGTCCTATGCCCAGCAGCGCCAGTGGTTCCTCTGGCAACTCGAGCCGGACAGTGCCGCCTACAACATCCCGGCCGCCCTGCGGCTCGAGGGGGCGCTGGATGTCGAGGCGCTGCGGCGCAGTTTCGAGGCCCTGTGCGCACGGCATGAAGTACTGCGTACGACGTTCCACCAGGACGGTGAGCAGGCGGTGCAGGTCATCCATCCCGCCGCCGCGTTTTCGCTGGCGGTCGATGCCGGCGTGCAACCGGCCGGCGAGGCGGAGATCGCCAGCTACGTCAATGAGGAAATCCGCCGTCCATTCGACCTGGAGCACGGCCCGCTGGTGCGGGTGAAACTGCTGCGCCTGGCGCCGCAGACTCATGTGCTGGTGCTGACCGTGCACCACATCGTTGCCGATGGCTGGTCGATGCCGGTCATGGTCGACGAGCTGGTGCAGTTGTATGAAGCCTGCAGCCAGGATCGCGAGATCGAATTGCCGGCGCTGCCCATTCAATATGCCGACTATGCCGTGTGGCAGCGGCAGTGGATGGGGGGGGG
>NZ_AQOH01000259.1 GCF_000364705.1 Pseudomonas fuscovaginae SE-1
TGGACCGGCCACGTCCGACCCAGCAGAGCCATGCGGGTGATCGGCTGTCGGTCGAGCTGGACGCGCAACTGGTCCAGGCCCTGAAAACCACGGCGCGCGAGCAGGGCGTCACCCTGTTCATGCTGCTCCTGGCTTCGTTCCAGACCTTGCTGCAGCGCTACACCGGGCAGGACGATATTCGTGTGGGCGTCCCGGTCGCCAACCGGACCCGGGTCGAGACGGAACGGCTGATCGGTTTCTTCGTCAACACCCAGGTGCTCAAGGCCCAGTTCAATGCGGCGCTGACCTTTACCGAGCTGCTGCAGCAGGTCAAGAGAACCGCCTTGCAGGCCCAGGGGCATCAGGACCTGCCATTCGAACAACTGGTCGAGGCGCTGCAACCGGAACGCAGCCTGAGCCATAGCCCGCTGTTCCAGGTGATGTACAACCACCAGAGCCAGGTCAGTGGCGAAGGGCACCAGTTGTCAGGGCTGCAGGTGCAGGGACTGGTGCTGGACAGCCATACCGCGCAGTTCGACCTGACTCTGGACACCAGCGAGCACGGTCAGGGCCTGGGGGCGACCCTGACCTATGCCACCGCGCTGTTCGACCGCAGCACCATCGAACGCATGGCGCGTCATTGGCGGGCATTGCTGGTGGCGATCAGCCGCGATGCGACCCGACGGATCGCCGACCTGCCGTTGCTGGACGACACCGAACGGCAGCAGGTCGAGCGGCAGTGGAACCGTACCGCGGCGGAGTATCCGGACCAGGCGTGCGTGCATGGCCTGATCGAGGCCCAGGCTACACGCACGCCCGAAGACACGGCGCTGATCTGGCGCGACGGGCGCATGAGCTACCGGCAGCTGGACCTGCGTTCCAACCAGTTGGCGCATACCTTGCGTCAGGCGGGCGTGGGACCCGATGTGCTGGTGGGGATTGCGGTCGGGCGTGGTCCGGACATGCTGCTGGGCCTGCTGGCGATTCTCAAGGCCGGCGGTGCCTATGTGCCGCTGGACCCGGACTTCCCCGGGGACCGGCTGGCCTACATGATGCAGGACAGTGGCCTGCAACTGTTGCTGACCCAGAGCCCGCTGCTGGAGCACCTGCCGCTTCCCGAGGGCGTGCGCCGCCTCTGCCTGGACCGTGAAGAACAATGGCGCGATGGCGTGGACGATGCGCCGCTGGCGAATCTGGCCCTGCCGGACAACCTGGCCTATGTGATCTACACCTCGGGTTCCACCGGCAAGCCCAAGGGCGTCGAGGTACGCCACCAGGGCCTGACCAACTTCCTCTTCAGCATGGCCAGGCAGCCGGGGATCGATGCCCGCGACCGGGTGTTGTCGCTGACTTCGCTGTCATTCGATATCGCCGGCCTGGAGTTGTACCTGCCGTTGATGTGTGGTGCCTCGGTGGTATTGCTGGAAAACGGTGGCAACAAGGACCCGCAGGCGCTGGTCGAGCTGATCGAGCACAACGCGGTCACCCTGGTCCAGGCGACCCCGTCGACCTGGCGCATGCTGCTCGACCAGGCGCCGGCCGGCCTGCTCGCCGGACGCAAGGTCCTCTGCGGCGGCGAGGCGTTGAGCGCCGAGCTGGCGCAGCGGTTGATCGAGCAGGCCGGGCATGTCTGGAACGTCTACGGCCCGACCGAGACGACGATCTGGTCCGCCGCCCATTACCTGACCGCCAGCGACGATATCTGGCTGGGCCGGCCGATCGCCAACACCCGCCTGCATATCCTCGGGGATGACTTCGAGACCTTGCCGCTGGGCGCGCGCGGTGAACTGCTGATCGGTGGTCACGGCCTGGCGCGTGGCTACCATCAACGCCCGGGATTGACCGCCGAACGCTTCGTGCCCGATCCGTTCGACGAGCAGGGCGGCGGGCGCCTGTACCGCACGGGAGACCTGACCCGTTATCGCGAGCAGGGGGTGATCGAGTACGTCAGCCGTCTCGATCACCAGGTGAAGATCCGTGGCTTCCGTATCGAGCTGGGGGAAATCGAGGCACGCTTGCAGGAACATGCCGCGGTCCGCGAAAGCAGTGTCATCGATCTCGATGGGCCGACAGGCAAGCAACTGGCAGCCTACCTGGTGCTCAGCGACGTGGGCGCCGAGCAGCCCTGGGCGTCGTTGCACGCACTGCTCAAGGCGCACTTGAAGGCCGGCTTGCCGGACTACATGGTGCCCGCGTACCTGGTGCCGCTGGAGCGGATGCCACTGACCCCGAACGGCAAGCTTGACCGCAAGGCGCTGCCGCTGCCGGAGGCCAGCGCGGTGCAGCGTACCCATGTCGCCCCGCGGACCGAACTGGAACAGCGCCTGGCCGACATCTGGGCCGAGCTGTTGAAGGTCGAGACGGTCGGCTTGAACGATAACTTCTTCGAGCTGGGCGGGCATTCGTTGCTGGTGATCTCCCTGGTCGGCCGGCTGCGTGAGGCCTTCGATGTGACGATCAAGCTGCATGACTTCCTGCTGATGGAGACATTGGCCGATCTGGCCGACTTCATGCGCGAAGGCGAGGCGAAAGTGAAGACGCCGGTCATCGGCATGAACGGCTGCCGTACCGATAGCGCACCGCTGTTCTGCCTGCCGCCGGGCGGTGGTGGTACCTACTCCTACTACCCGTTGGCGGGGCAACTGAAGGACAACCGGCGGGTCTACGGGCTGGTCAACAAGAGCTATGTGGTGCCGGGTTGGTTCGACCGTTCATGGGAAGAGATGGTCGGCTACTACGTCCAGCAGATCCGACTGACCCAGCCTGAGGGTCCCTACAACCTGCTGGGTTGGTCCCTGGGTGGCGCCCTGGCGATCGAAGTCGCGCATGTGCTGGAGCAGGGGGGGGAGCGGGTGAGCTTCCTCGGCCTGGTGGACACCAGCCTGCCGGCGGCACTGCAGGTCTTTGCGTCCGAGCAGGAGCCGGCACCGGATGCCGCGCCACAGGAGCAGAGCCTGTTCGCGAATCTGGTCGGCAGCCTCCTGGCCTTCGTCCCCGGTGTCGAGGAACAGGCCATTGTCGGGCTGATCGAGCAGGCGCGGGCGCAGTGGACCGACGAGCAAGTGATTGCCGACTGGGTCATCGACCAGGTCGCGTTGGCCGGTGGTGTCAGTGCCGACGGCTTGCGCGAGGTCTACCGCGATATCGCCGTGCAGGATGAAATCGAGACCGGCTACCGCCTGCTGCGCACCAATGCGATCCTGAGCGAGGCTTTCACGCTCAAGCCGTTGCAGGTCAAGCCGGACTGCTGGTGGGCGGGGGCGAGCAAGACCGCCGAGGAAATCGGCGCGGCGCAGGCCGTCCTGGCGCAGCAGTGCGCGCGCAATGGACTGGCCGCCTCGACGGCGCTGGAGGAGAACCACGACAGCATCATTCTCTCCCAGGCCTTGTTGACGGCGGTGCTGGAGCGTCTGAAGTCAGTCTGACTGAGCCGGCGGGACATGAAAAAGCCAGGGCCCATGCCCTGGCTTTTTCATGTTGTGAATGGAAGTGTGGCTACGGTCTTCCTGCTGGTGACCTTTGACCTTTGACCTTTGACCTTTGACCTTTGACCTTTGACCTGTGACCTGTGACCTGTGACCTGTGACCTGTGACCTGTGACCCTGTGACTGGTGACTGGTGACTGGTGACTGGTGACTGGTGACTGGTGATTTGGGGCGAATCAGCTTGTTGTGGCGAGCGGGCTTGCCCGCGCTGGGGCGCGCAGCGGCCCTGAAACCTGTATCCCCGATGTATCAGAAGAACCGGTTACTGGAGACTTGCGGCCGCTTCGCAGCCGAGCGCGGGCAAGCCCGCTCGCCACAGAAACAGTCGCCCATAAAAAACCAAGGGTCGCCCCTTGGTTCTTTTAACGCCAACCTTGTGCGGTCAGAAGTCGCCGCGCAGGGTGACCATGAAGTTGCGAGGTTCGCCGTAGTAGCTGCCGCGACGCAGTTCGCCGGTCGCCTCGTAGTACTTCTTGTCGAAGACGTTCTTCAGGTCGAACGACAGTTTCCAGTTGTCGTCCAGCTTGTACTGCGTGCGTGCATCCCAGATGGCCCGGCCCGGGTTGGGAATATCCTGGCCGTTGAAGTGCGATACGTAGCCACTCTGGGTCGATACACCGCCGCCCACGCTCAGGCGGTTCAGGTCGCCTTGCAGGTTGTACATGGTGGAAACGCGCAGCATGTGTTTAGGCGTTTCCGAGTCGATTGAAGATCCGTCGTCGTTGCGGGTGATGTTGTAGGTGTAGCCGGCGCTCATCTGCCAGCCGGTGGCAACTTCGCCGCTGGCTTCCAATTCTACGCCCTTGCTGGTGCTGGGGGGACCGTTTACATAGCAGGTGCCGGTGTTGGGGTTTAATGTCGCGCAGATGCTCGAATCAGCAGTAGTGTCTTCCTGGGACAGATCTTTCTGCTTGATGTAGAACACGGCGGCGGAGACGTTCAGACGGCCATCATACAGCGCACCCTTGATGCCGGTTTCATAGTTCGAACCCAGGGTCGGTTTCAGGCTCTTGCCGTCTTCGGTTCGGTAATTGCTTTGGGGGCGGAAGATATCGGCATAGCTGGCGTACCACGACCATTCTTCGTTCAGGTCGTAGATAAGCCCGGCGAACGGTGTGAATTTATTGTCTTCACGGTAGTCGTTGGGTGTAGCTTTGGTCGGTGTGGCAGTGTAGTCATACCTCGTATTGTCGTTCTTGTACCAGCTCAGACGGCCACCTAGCACCAGACTCAGGGGCTCGGCCAGGCGCAGGCGCAGGGTGCTGTAGAGGCCATACTGACGCTGGGTGATATCGTCCAGGCTCTGCCAGGCCGGCTGTTCCGGCTTGGAGATAAGGTGGTGGTCGGGATCGAAGACGTCGATCGGCAGGTCGATCCCTACCAGCGACTGCTTGCTCAGAATGTGTTGCTGCGACCAGTTGGCACCGACCATCAACTCATGGGTCAGGCCAAAGGCGTCGAAGTTGCCCGAGATATGGCCGTCGATACCCTTGCTGGTGACGTATTCACGGCGGAACTGGGTGTTGGATAGAAAGGTTCCGCTCTGAGTCGCAGGGTCCAAGGCACCCTGTGAATAGGCCACGCGCTGGTTGAACATGCTCTGCGACTGGGTCACCGACACCTTGCTGGTCCAGTTGTCGTTGAGATGATGTTCCAGGTCGGCGAAGACCTCATTGACCTCGATTTCGTGGCGGTTCCAGTCCTGGCCCAGCGAGGTGGAGCGCGAAACGTCGATCTCGCGACCGTTGTTGTAACGAGGCAGGCCGAAAATCGTGTAGCCATGATAGAGCGTGCGCTGATGGCGCAGGCCGACCGCCAGGGTTGTGGAGTCGTTCAGGTCGGCTTCGACGATGCCGTACAGTAGCGGGGTTTCAGAGTTCAGCCCATCCTGGAAGTAGCCGCGATCCTCATAGGCGACCACGGCACGACCGCGCAAGGTGCCTTGCTCGTTCAGTCGGCCCCTGCCGTCCAGGTCCATGCGGTAGTTGTCCCAGGAACCAGCGCTGGTGCTGATCGAGAAGTGCGGGTCGGCAGTTGGGCGTTTGCGCACCAGGTTGACCGCGCCGCCTGGGTTGCCGGCACCGACCAACAGCCCGGAGGCTCCACGCAGGACCTCGACGCGGTCGAATACCGCCATGTCAGGCCGGATCCAGCCGGTCATGTTGTAGGCCAGTCCGGGAATGCCATCGATCATGTAACTGTCGTCTTCCAGGGTAAAGCCCCGGGAGTTGAAGACGTTACCGCCGAAGTTACGGTTGGAGCGGGTGATACCGGTAGTCTGCGCCATCACCTCATCAAGCTTGGTGAGGTTCTTGTCATCCATCTGCTGGCGGGTCACGACCGTGACCGACTGTGGCGTTTCCCGCAGCGAATGCGCGGTCTTGCCGATGGTCACCGCGCCGGTGGTGTAGGAGCCGGTGCCATCCGTGCTGGTACCCAGTGCCTGGGACTGGCCGCTGATGGTGGTGGCCGACAGGTTCAGGCCCGAGCTGATGGTGGCCGCAGTGCTGCTCAGGGTCAGGGTGTCGCCCTGAAAGCTGTAGTTCACACCGGTGTTCTTCAGCAGTTCACCGGCCGCCTGGCCGGGCGTGAGCTTGCCCTTGACCGGTGCTCCCTGCAGGCCCTTCACCCGCTCCGGGTTGTACAGCACCTGGATATTGCCCTGGCGCCCCAGCTCCTGCAGGGCTGCCGCCAACGGCTGGGCGGCGATGTTGAACTCGAACTCCTGGGCCTGTACCTGCGCAGCCATCGGCAGTGCCAGCACCATCCCCATGGCGCCGAGCGTGACCGGCGAGCGCAGCATCTTGCGAACCAGCAAGGCTGTGCTCAAGGGTGTCAGTCGGTGTGTTGTCGGCATTCTTTCAGCTCTTTCTAAGTGTGGAAAAGCAACTAGGAATTGTTATTACTTGAGAAGAAGACGCACCAGCCCGACAAAATCGGAAAACAAAGCAGAAAAATTTTGGTGAGGGGGCTTTCTTCCATGACCGTTGCGTGCGGGACGCAATGCGGCGGGACTGTCGTGGCGCTGGCTAATAGGAAGAACGAACGGGCGGGAGAACAATTTAGGTGGGTTCACCCCGCGCCTTGCGCGCGGGGTGACGGGGGTCAGGCGGGTACGGCCTCGCGTTGCACCCGTTCGACCTGGATCTGCCCGGCCTGCATGCGCACCAGTTGGTCGGCCACCGGAAAGTAGCGGTCATCGTGTGAGATGACGATGATGGTCTTGCCCTGGTCGCGCAGCTCGGGCAGCAGCTCGGTGTAGAACACCCGACGGAAGGCCGGGTCCTGGTCGGCGGCCCATTCGTCGAACACCAGCACCGGGCGTTGTTCCAGCCAGGCATTGAGCAGCGCCAGGCGCTTGCGCTGACCGGTGGACAGGTCCGTGGTGCTGAAGCTGCCGTCGCGGATGCTGACCTTGTGGGCGATGTCCAGGCGCTCCAGGTACTTGATCGATTCCGGCGGCAGTGGCGTGCCGCCCTGGGCCACTTCGTCGAAGAGGTAGTAGTCGGCGAAGATGGTGGTGAACAACTGGCGGTAGTCGTCCAGGGCCTGGGCGGTGACCGGCGCGCCATTGAGGCGGACTTCGCCCTGTTGTGGCGTGTACAGGCCCAGCAGCAGCTTGATCAGGGTGGTCTTGCCGCAACCGTTCTCGCCGACGATGAAGACGATCTCGCCCTGGCGGATGGTCAGGTCGACCGGGCCGAGGTGAAATGGCGGCACGCCTTCGACCGGTGGGTAGTCGTAGCGCAACTGGCGCAGCTCGATGCTCTGCAGCGGCGTCGGATCGATTCCCCGATCGTTGACCAGCAGATGCGGCTCTGGCGAGGAGAAGCGCCACGACAGTTCGGCGATACGGCGCAAAGCGATCTCGGCGCGACTGATGCTCGGGATGGTCGTGACCAGTCGCTCCAGCGGGCCCTTCATGTACAGCATGACCAGCACGAAACCGCCGAGCACGGTCTTGTCGGTACTCGGCCAGAGCGCCTGGAAGGTGATGGCGATACCGATGACCGCGAAGAACAGCATCGAGCCGAACGTCTCGGCGCTGACGAAGATGTTCGCTGCACGGATGTTGGCCTGGCTGATGCGCTCGGTGGTGCCGTGGATCTGTTGGTCGTGCATGAACTGCCGGCGCTGGCGCTGGATGCGCAGCTCCTTGGAGCCGGCGGAAATCGCCTGGTAGTGCTTCTGCAGTTCGTCTTCGCCGTCCCGTGCCCGCAGGATGCTGCGCATGCCGATACGGTGGGCGAGCCACTGCGCGCCGCTGCCGATGATCACGGTCACCAGGGTCAGGGCGAGGATTTGCCAGGACAGCGCGGCCAGATAGGCCAGGCAGCCGACGGTGACGGTGAAGGCGATCACCATCGGCGCCACTGACAGGGCGAAGGTGCTGAGGGTGCTGACATCGTTGAGCAGCACCGGGATCAGCCGATGGGCACGATAACGTTCCAGTTGCTCGATGGGAGCCACCAGCACCTTGGCGGCCAGTTCCTGCCGCAACCGGGCGACCACGCGCTGGCCGACGTAGTTGGTCAGCAGGTTGGAAACCGTCGAACAGGCCAGGGTCAGTATGCACAGGCCGCCAAACAGCAGGGCGATACGGGTGTCCGGGCCACCGCTCGCATTCATGGCGTCGTTGATGGTCGCCAGCAGGGCGGTGACGCTGAGGCCGCTGACAACCCCCAGGGCGGCCGAAAGGACCACCAGCAGCCAGAAGGGCTTGAGGATCCTCAGGGTTTCCTGGGCGAGGCTTTGTGCTTGGAGAGGCATGGGGGCTACTCGTGAAGGTCTTCGGAAACAGGCGCCGCGCGCGGCGCCTTGAACTCTTTAGACGAGTGTTTTGCAGTGGGATTTAGAGTTCGCGGACGACGCGAAAACCCAGCCAGTCGCCACGGGTGTATTCGCTGCGTTCGTTGCGGTTGGCGGAGCGGGAGAAGACCGGCGCTTCGGTCCAGTCATTGCCACGGATCGAGCGGCGGTCCTCGCATTCCTGGCTGTCCAGGCGCGGGCTGCCGTCGGTCGGTGCGCCCGTGTAGGTGTCGACATAGCAGTCGGCGGTCCACTCCCAGACATTGCCGTGGCCGTCATAGACGCCGAAGGCATTGGGTGGGAAGCTGCCGGCCGGCGAGGTGTAGCTGAAACCGTCCGCCGGGCCATAGGTATTGGCGTGCTTGGCGATGCTGTACTCCTTGCCCTCGTCGAAGGGGAAGGGGAACGGGCCTTTGGTGCCACCGCGCACGGCGTATTCACGCTGGGCCTCGCTGACCAGGTGGTAGGCCTTGCCGGTTTTCTTCGACAGCCACTTCGCATAGGCCTCGGCCTCGCGCCAATCCATGCAGACCGCCGGCTGCCGGTCGCTCATGGGGTAGCGTGGCTCACCGGCCAGGCATTCGCGACCCGGGCGGGTATCGCCGTCCGGCATCGTGTAGCCGGTGCTGTGCAGGTAGGCTTTCCATTCGCCGGCCAGGACCTGAAAGCGGCTGATGGCGAAGGCCTTCTTGAAGGTGACCTCATGCATCGGTCCTTCATCCGGTTCACGACCGATCTCGTCTTCCGGACTGCCCATGGTGAAGCTGCCAGCGGGCAATACCACCATTTCCGGGCAGTCCTTGCAGTCCTTGAACACCTTGCCCGGCAGCGGCGTGCTGGCGGCGAAGGTATTGCCGCACAGCCCGCTGGTGAAGAGGGCGGCGAGGGTCAGGGTCGACCGGAGGCCGACACGGGAGCGTGTGCAGGTGGATTGTGCTGTCATGGGATATCTCGCAGGCAGAAGTCTGAAAACGTTGGGTCGTACCGCCGGGAGCGGTTCATAGCTGCTGGCCGAGCAGGGCCATGAACCGGTCCAGTTCGGCTTCGGTGTTGAGCAGACCGGGAGCGGTGCGCACCACTGGCCCGACGTCGCGGTCCACCGCATCGACCACCACCTTGTTCTTGAGCAGGCGGGCGGCGACCTGGTCGCTGTCCTGGCCCTTGACCCGGAAGAAGCTGAAACCGGCCGACAGCTCCGGGCTCATGGGCGTGACCAGTTCGATGCGCGAATCGGCCTGCAGGCGTTGCTTGAGCTCGCTGTTGAGGGCGTGGATCCGTGCCTGAACATCGGCCTTGCCCAGCTCCAGGTGCAGTTCGAAGGCCTGGTCCAGGGCCCAGCGATGTTCGAAGGCGTGATAGCCACCGGGGCTCATCGAAGTGGCGAAGTTGGTGTCTTCGGAAAAGGTCGGCTCCAGTGGCGTGACGTCCCGGAGTTCTTCCGAACGGGCGCAGACGATGCCAGTGCCGCGCGGGCCGAACATCCACTTGTGGGTGCCGGCAATGAAGAAGTCGCAGTGCATGTCCGGAAAGTCGAGGTTGTCGACACCGAAGCCATGGACGCCATCGACCACGTAGAGAATACGGTCCTTGTCGTCGCGGTTGCGGTTCCTTTCCGCCACCAGCTTGCCGATCTCGCCGATCGGCAGCTTGACCCCGCTGCCGGACTGTACCCAGGTCATGCCCAGTACACGGGTTTCGGGTTTGATCGCGCGAGCGATATTGCCGAGTACCTCGTCGGCCGAGACGCGGTGGGCGTCCTTGAACAGGCTGATCTTGCGCACCCGGGTGCCTTGGCGTTCGGTGCGCAGGCGCAGGGTGTTGCGAGTCGAGTAATGCTCGTGCTCGGTGGTGAGGATTTCCTGGTCGTGGCGAACATGGATGCCACCGTAGATCATTGCCAGGCCTTCGGTGGTGCTGCCGGTCAGGGCGATCTGGCCCGGCTGGGCCTTCAGGTAGCGCCCGGCGGCGTGACGCACCTGGCTTTCGCGCTGCCAGGTTTGCGCCAGGTCCCAGTCCATCGCCAGGCCCGGGTTGCGATCGATGGCTGCGCGATGGCGTTCGATGGCGTCGCGCACCGGCTTGGGGTGGCTGGTGACCAGGAAGTTGGAGAAGTGCAGGTAGTCCGGGTCCTGGTCGAACAGCTGGCGTAGCCGCGCCCATTTGTCGCCACCTTGCGCGGGGCTGGCGGCCGATGCCGAGGCAGCGGCGGCAAGGTCCAGGCGGGTACCGAGCGGCAGGCTGGCGGCGAGCAGGCCGGCCTGCTTGAGAAAGGTTCTGCGGTCAGTCATGAATGATCACTTGGACGGTCTGGATAATGGATCGGTGCCCAACGGGAACGCGTCGGGCCGTTTTCCGCACGAAGGGGGACCGGGGGATGCTCAGTGCCTGGCCGCCTTCTGCACCTGGTCCCAGACCCGCAGGAAATTGCCGCCCCAGAGCTTGGCGATGTCCGCTTCGGAGTAGCCACGCTGGAGCAGTTCGGCCGTCACGTTGCGGGCTTCGCTGACATCCTTGAAGCCATCGATGCCGCCGCCGTCGTTGAAGTCCGAACTGATGCCGACGTGGTCGATGCCGATTTTCTTCACCGCGTAGTCGATGGCGTTGCCAAAGTCCTTCAGGTCGGCCTTGGGTTCCTTGTCGAGGATTGCGTACAGCTCGCTGGCGTATTCGCCGAAGCGTTGTTCCGGCCAGACGGTGATGATCGGGTCGCCGGGCATCAGCGCCATGGCGAGGTTGGGCAACGGCGGCAGGTCGAAGCGCTTGCGCAGGGCGTTGAGCTTGTCCTGGGTCGGCTGGCTCAGGGGGCGCAGGTAGGCGGGGAAGGCGACGATCTGGACCACGCCGCCGCTGTTCTTGATCAGTTGCATTTCCTGGTCGCTGAGGTTGCGTGGAATGTCCACCAGCGCGCGCGGTGCCGAGTGTGAGGCGACCATGGGCGTGCGGCTCAGCTGGCTGACCTGTTCCAGGGCCTTGGTCGACATCTGCGAGACATCGATGATCACCCCCAGGTCGTTGAGACGATGCACCGCCTGCTTGCCGATTTCGGACAGGCCGCCCAGGGCGTCGGGGGTATCGTTGAGAAACGGCAGCGGGCGGGACGAGTCGGCCCAGTCGTTGTTGCCCACGTAGCTGAAACCGAACATGCGCATGCCGCGCGCGGTCCAGGTGTCCAGCAGGCTGAGGTCATGGCCCAGTGGGTAGGCGTTGAGCATGCTGATGAAAATCGCGAACTTGCCTTCGCCATGCAGCCTGCGCATGTCATCGGGGGTGTAGGCGATGCCGACGCGATTGGGGAAGTCACGGACCATCCCGGTGATGATCTTGTAGCGCACTTCCTGCTGCTTGCGCGCCTCGTCGACGAAGCCTGCCGTCGGGTGATGCGGAGCGTTCGCGCCGTTCCAGATCTCCGGCCAGCCGAATACCGTCAGGGCGGCGGCGGACAGGCGCCCGCGGTCGGCCTTGACCAGATCGAACTGGCCGGAACCGTCCTTGTCCGCCTCGCGGCCTTCGGCGCCGAAAGTCAGCGGCACGGTGATGTGGCTGTCGAACGAGATGATCCGCTCCTGCAGCTCGTCCGCCTGCTTGACGATATCCAGCGGGTAGCCGGGATTGGACCAGTACTGCCAGCCCAGCCAGGCCGAGGCGGCGCCGATGGCCAGGGCCAGGGGCAGACCGATATAGAGAGCCTTTTTCGAACGCGGTTTTGTCATTGCCATCTCATTCTGGTTCGCAGGTCACAGGCAGCCACAAGGGCTTTTGCTATCTGGGAGGAACGAGTGGAGGTGCAGGGAATTTAGCGCTTTCGTGTCACGCGACAGGCTAAATTTCCCCCAGGGTTCAACGTCCTAGCTGGGATAAGGCCTGCTTCGGGGCTGACACAGGTAGGGCGATGACGATTTCTCGACGAGGGTTCATAGCAGGCCTGGCGCTTACCGGCGCCGCCATCCCCGCGGCTTATTACGCACAGCGTGAACTGACGCGCGAGGACGAGCCCATCACGCCGGGCGAGGCCACGGTCGATCTGCCGGACACGGCGGGCCAGCGCCTGGCCAACAACTTGCGCGGAGTCTGGAGCATCCGTTTCGAGGGTCGCGATGCCGGCCTGGCGGGACTACCGCTGGAAGGGGTGCAGGTGTTGCTCGATATCGCGCCGCGTGGTCGCGGGGTGCGCGGTTTCATCGATACGGCCGAGGGCCTGCGCGGTGACGCCGAACCACGGTTGCGCATCGTCGGCGACCTGGCGGTGGCCGATGGTGCCCGGCTGTTCTGGCGCCTGTTCCGCGGCTCGGAGGTGTTCCCCGAGTATGAGTTGAGCATGATCCTCGACGAGGTCTGGGGCACTTACGGCAATGCTGGCAGTGGCACCCTCACCGGGCGTATCGAGCGCCTCGACCGGCCGCTGGCGTTGACCCAACTGGACAGCCGTTTCGTCGCCACCAAGCACACCTTTCCCGAAGCCCGCGAACGCATCGGCCTGAGTGCACCCCTGCTGGCCTGGCTGGTGTCGCCCGAGCATCGGCTGTTCCACCAGCTCTGGCATGCCACCCGGGACAAGTGGCACAAATTGCCCGAAGACAAGCGCGATGGCCTGCGCGGCATCGGTTGGCAGCCCGGTCCGCGCGACAAGGAGCGTGATGCCCGAGGGCCGCGCAAGGACCGCAATGGTTCGGGGGTCGACTTCTTCTTCATGCACCGGCACATGCTGCAGGCGGCGCGGGCTATCCAGCCGTTGCCGTCCTGGCGCCGTTTCCCGCAGCCGCAGCCGGAGCTGGAGCGTGACCGCCAGGGGTTCATCCGTTACTTCGACAACCATGACGGCTGGGCGGTACCGCCGACCTGGCTGGCCGAGGACGATGACGACTACAGTCAGTGGGTCAGCGACATCAAGAGCAGCGAGACCTACCACAGCAACTTCCAGGTCTGGGAGTCGCAGTACACCGATCCGCGCTATCTGTCCAAGCTGACCCTGGGCCAGTTCGGCTCGGAGCTTGAGCTGGGCCTGCACGACTGGTTGCACATGCGTTGGGCCGCAGTACCGCGCGACCCGTCCAACGACGCGCCGGTGCCGATGGCCCGCGAGTTCACCGATTTCGCCCCGCGTTGGTTCCAGCCGGAGAACGACTTTCTCGGTGACCCGTTCTCTTCCCACGTGCACCCGGTGTTCTGGTTGTTCCATGGCTGGATCGATGATCGCATCGAAGACTGGTTTCGTGCCCATGAACGCTTCCATCCGGGCCAGGTCACGCGACTGCAGGTCAATGGCGTGCCGTGGTTCGCGCCCGGGCGCTGGGTCGAGGTGGATGATCCGTGGCTGGGCCCGAGCACCCATGGATGCAGCACCACGCCGGGCCTGAGCATCGGCAAGTCGGTGGAGATGGATCCGGAGACCATGAAGCTGGCGCTGCGTATCACCTTCGCCGACGAGAAGGGCTTGCCCGACCTGCTGCGACGGGTACCGCGGCGCCCTTGGTATGCCCGGCACCTGTCGTTGAAAGATCGTTTCTTCTAAAGTCCCTGTGGATGGGCGCGAAGCGCCCTGCGAGGCATTCCCACGCGGAGCGTGGGAACGATCGGGTGCGGAGCGTGGGAGCGATCGACGCGGAGCGTGGGAACATTCGATGCGAAGAGTGGGAACGATCGAAGTGGAGCGTGGGAACGATCGAATGGCTGCTGCAAGGCCACTGCAGGGCTGCTGAGGCTTGGTGTGGCGAGCGGGCTTGCCCGCGCTGGGCCGCATTGCGGCCCCAGGTCCGGCCACTGCGGTGTATCAGGATGAGCGCGGCGGTGCGGCATCCCGACGAGCCCGTCGCCACAGGACGGTGTTAGATCACCCAGGCACTGAGGGCCGCCCTGGGCAGCCATTCGTGGATCGTTCCCACGCCCCGCGTGGGAATGCAGCCAGTGACGCTCAGCGTCACCCGCGCCGAAACAGGTTCAGCGCTCGCTCCAGCCCCCACCCAACGCCTTGTACAGGGCGATACTGGCTTGCAGGCGGCTCAGTCGCAGTTGCACGTTCAGGTCTTCGGCGGCGTACAGCGTGCGTTGCGTCTCCAGTACGGTCAGCAGGTCCTCGGCCCCCGCCCGGTAGCGACTCTGGGACAGTTCGAAGGCCGCCTTGGCCTGCCGCAGTTCCTCTTCCTGCCACTGGCGTTGCTGATCCAGGCGCTCGATGCTGTTGAGCGCCTTTTCGACATCGGCAAAGCCATTGATGATCGCCCCGCGATAGGTCTCCAGCAGTTCCTCTTCGCGGGCCGTGGCCTTGTCCCGTCCCGCCCGCAGGCGGCCGTTGTTGAAGATCGGTGCGACCAGCCCGGCGGTCAGGTTGTAGAACGGCGTGCGCAGGGCCTCGGAAGCCTCGCCGGACTCCGAGGCCAGGCGGGCGCTCAAGGTCAGCTTCGGCAACATCGCCGCCCGTGCCACCTTGACGTCGGCCTGGGCCGCCGCCAGTTGCGCTTCGGCGCGGGCGATGTCCGGGCGACGACTCAGCAGCTCGCTGGGCAGGCCGGCATCGATCGGTGGCCAGCTCAGGCTGGAGAAGGGCCGGCTGCCAATCCGCAAGGCCCGCACCGGTTGACCGAGCAGGGCGGCCAGGCTGATCAGCGACTCCCCGGCCTGTTGCTGGATCAGTGGCAACTGCCGCTGCTGGGCGGCGACCAGACTTTTCTGCTGGGCCAGTTCCAGGGCCGTGGCCGAGCCCGAGTCGTAGCGGGTCTGCACCAGCTTGAGCACACTTTGGGCGTTGACCAGGTTCAGTTCGGCGATGTGCTGCTGTTCGCGGGCGGACAGGGTGCGGGCGTACTGGTCGGCGACGCTGCCGAGCAGGGTCAGTTCCACCGTGGCCTGGTCGAATTCGCTGGCACGCAGGCTTTGCAGGGCGCTATCGCGAGTGGCGGCCAGCCCGCCCCAGAAGTCCACCTCGTAGGTGGCGGTGAGGCCGGCACCGAAGCTTTTGCTGTTGTTGTCGCTGTCGGCGGTGCCGTGCAGCAGCTTGCTGCGGCTGGCGTCCAGGTTCAGGTCGAGCTGTGGCAGCAGCGGGGCGCCGGCGATCACTGCGCTGGCCCGGGCCTGGCGCACCCGTGCGGCGGCGGCGGCGATGTCGTGGCTGTCCCGGCGTGCCTGCTCGATCAGTTGGTCGAGTTCGGGGCTGCCAAATTGTCGCCACCACTGGCGGTTGTCCTGTTGCATGGCCTGGCGTTGGGCAAACTGCCAGGCGGCTGGCGGCGTCAGGCCGCTGTCCGGGGTGGAAGCGGGGCCGCTGCAGGCATTGAGCAGCAGGCACACCGTAAGCAGGGAGAGTTGCGGCTTCATAGATCGATCATTCACTGGTAAGGGCTGCCACCGGATCGAGCCGGGCGGCTTTGCGGGCCGGCATGAAGCCGAAGATCACGCCGGTGACCAGGGCGCAGGCGAAGGCACCGGTCACGGCGGCCAGGGAGAAGGCCACGGCGACCTTGCTCAGTATCAGGATGCCGCCGATGCCCAGGGCCAGGACCACGCCGGCCAGGCCGCCGACCACCGAGAGCATCACCGCCTCGGTCAGGAACTGGCGCAGGATGTCTCGCTGGCGGGCGCCGGTGGCCATGCGGATACCGATTTCCCGGGTACGCTCGCGTACGGTCATGAGCATGATGTTCATCACGCCGATCCCGCCCACCAGCAGCGAGATGGCGGCAATCGAACCGAGCATCAGCGACAGGGTGTTCTGGGTGCGGGCCTCGGCCTGGATCATCGCCGCGTTGTTGGTCAGGCGGAAGTCGCGCCGGCCGTTGTGCAGGGTCATCATCACCTGGTCGATGGCGCGTTCGGCGTCCTTGACGTTGCGCCCGTCGCGGGTGGCGATGGCCACGTACTCCGGGTTGTGGGTGCCGAACAGGCGGACGCTGGCGGCGGAGTAGGGGATCGCCACCCGCTCGTCGCTGTCGGTCTCGCCGGAGGTGGCACCTTTTTCCTGGAGTACGCCGACGACCTGGAACGGCACGTTCTCGATCAGCAGGTACTGGCCAATAGGGGTGGGCAGGTCCTGGAACAGCTTTTCGCGGATCTTGTGGCCGATCACCGCCACCGCTGCGCCACTGCGCGCATCCTCCTGGGTGAAGTAGCTGCCTTCGACCACCGGCCAGTTGAAGATCGCCGGGAACTGCGTGTCGTTGCCGCCGACATAGGCGTTGTGGTCCAGGTTGCCGAAGCGCACCGTTGCATCGTTGCCGTTGACCGGCATGATCATTTTCACCTGGGGCAGCGCCGACAGCGCCGCCACGTCGTCCAGGGTGATGATGCCCAGTGGTGCGCGGGGCGCAGGGGCGGCGCCGCTCAGGTAGATGATGTTCGAGCCGAAGGCGCCCATCTGGGCGATGACCTGGCGCTTGCTGCCTTCGCCCACCGCCAGCATGACCACCACCGAGGCGACGCCGATGATGATGCCGAGCAGGGTCAGGGCCGTACGGAAACGGTTGATCCACATCACCCGCCAGGCGGCCTGCACGGCCTCGAGCAGTTCGCTTTTCCAGGCGCCGTTGTATTCGCTGCCGTCGCTCAGGCGCTGGCGCAGGTCCACCGCCCGCAGGGCGCCCGGGTTGGCGCTGGGCGCGGCGGCGCCGGCGTGCCGGGCGCTGTCGCTGATGATCAGGCCGTCACGGATCTCGATGATGCGTTTGGCGCGGGCCGCGACTTCGCGGTCGTGGGTGATCAGGATCACCACGTGGCCCTGGCCCGCCAGTTCGTCGAGCAGGGTCATCACCTCGGCACCGCTGTGGCTGTCGAGGGCGCCGGTGGGTTCGTCGGCGAGAATGATGTGGCCGCCGTTCATCAGGGCACGGGCGATCGACACCCGTTGCTGCTGGCCGCCGGAAAGCTGGTGCGGGCGATTGCCGCGACGGCTTTCCAGGCCCAGGCGGTCGAGCAGGGCGGCGGCGCGGGCATGGCGCTCGGCCGCCGGGGTGCCGGCGTAGATGGCCGGCATCTCGACGTTTTCCTGGGCTGATCCGGAAGGAATCAGGTGATAGCCCTGGAACACGAAGCCGAAGGCCTCGCGACGCAGCCAGGCCAGCTCGTCGGTGTCCAGTTCGGCCACCGGCTCGCCGGCGAAGCGGTAGCTGCCGGACGTGGGGCGGTCCAGGCAGCCGAGGATGTTCATCAGGGTCGACTTGCCCGAGCCGGAGGCGCCGACGATAGCGACGAACTCGCCGGCATGGATCGACAGGTCGATGCCGCGCAACACTTCCACCAGTGGGCTGTCGTCACCACCATAGGATTTACGGATGTCCTGCAGTTCGATCAGTGGCGTTTGCATTCAGCCTCCGCTACCGACGGCCGGACCGATCAGCAGATGATCGCCCTCGGCCAGGCCGTCGAGTACCTGGATGCGCAGGCGATCGCTGATGCCGGTGCGCACTTCACGGGTCTCGATGCGGCCTTCGGGGGTGACCACCCGGGCCGTCTGCCGGTGCGGGTCGTGGCCGCCCTGCAGGGCAGCGATCGGTGCCGTGAGGACGTTCTGCGCCCGATCGGCGACGAAGAACACCTGGGTGGTCATTTCCGCCATCAGGGCCTGGTCGGCGTTGTCCACATCCAGCAGCACGGTATACAGCACTACCCGTGCGGCACCGCTCTTGCTGCTGCCGCTGGGGCTGTTGCTGCCGCTCTGGCTGGACTGTTCCAGGGGCTTGGGCGGTACCGGCAGGATCTGTCGCACAGTGCTGCTCCAGCGCCGGTTGCCGCCGCTGAGGGTGGTGAAGTAGGCACTCATGCCCGGCTTGACGTGGCCGATGTCGGCTTCGGAAACCTCGGCCCAGACGGTCATCGGCGACAGCTTGGCGATCCTCAGGATCAGCGGCGTCTGCTGCTGGGCATTGAGGGTCTGGCCCTCGCGGGCATCGAGGGCGACCACGGTGCCGGCCATGGGGGCGTAGATGCGGGTATAGCCCAGCTCCGCCTCGTCGCTGCGCAGGCTGGCCTGGGCCTGGAGAATCTGCGCCTGGAACATGTCGATGCGTGCCTGGGTGGTACGCATCTCGGCCTGGGCACTCTGGATGTCCTCGACCCGCGTCGCACCACCGGCATTGAGTTGCAGTTGGCGCTGGTATTTCTGCCGGGCCAGGTCATGCAGGGCACGCTGCTCCTGGAGCTGGGCCCTGAGGTTTTCGATGGAATAGCGCCCCGCGTCGAGCCTGGCCTTCTGCGTCGAGGGATCGATCTCGACCAGCAACTGGCCTTCTTTCACCTGGTCGCCGACCTCGACGTGGATCTTGTGGATCTGCCCGGAGGCCTGGGCACCGACATCGACGTAGCGGCGTGGTTGCAAGGTGCCGAGGGCGGTCACGCTGCTTTCTATATCACCGCGGTTGACCGTGACGGTGGCGAAACTGTCGCGCCCCGGTGGCAGGATCTGCCAGGTGGCGAAGGCGACGACAGGGATCAGGCAGAGCGAGACAAGCAGGGCGCGTCGGGTGCGTCGAGGACGTTTCATGCAGGGTTCCAGCCGATGGGAGATCGATCCGTGATTACGCCAGCGGATTGTTTCCGGCTGCTGGCGGGGACACGGGAGATTTCAGTTAGACGAGGAGCCCTGTGGCGAATTTAAGTCTTTGTCCGGCGCTGTTTTACCGGGCATTTCACGCTTTTGTCTGGGAATGCTTTAAATCTATATGAGAATTACTATAAATTACACATTTTCAAACTGCCATCATCGAGCCCTGATCGCCGATGACTCAAGGACCGGCCCCGCCGAGTGTGCGGACAGGAGTCATATTGGAAAACTACTACCGTGAACTGGTGTGTTTCTTCAATGCGAAGCTGGGCAATCGTCAGGTTGTCGAGGATGTGGTGCATGATGCCTATCTACGGGTGCTGGAGCGCTCCAGCGATAGACCGATAGAACAACCGCGGGCGTTCCTCTATCGCACGGCGATGAACCTGATGATCGACGACCGGCGGCGCAATGCCGTGCGCCAGAACGAGCCTTTGGCGGTGCTCGATACCGACGAGCGGTTTTTCAGCCCATCACCGCAAACCGAACTGGATCGTGACCTGCGCCTGGACATGCTGCAGCGCGCCCTTGCCGAATTGCCGAGCCTGTGCCGTGACAGTTTCATGCTGCGCAAGCTGGAGGGCCTGTCGCATCCGGAGATCTCCGAGCGCCTGAACATTTCCCGCAGCCTGGTGGAAAAACATATCGTCAACGCTATGAAACACTGCCGTGCCCGCATGCGCCAGTGGGACTGCGAATGAGGCCGGGAGGCCTGAACCTGAACCCTTCCTGAAGAACTTTCCGGTAGCCCTGCGAAACACTTTGTTACCGTTTACGCTGCAAATGTCGAAGTGTAAGCTTCGCGCGTTTTCATCCATTGCGGAGGCCCATGTGGGTACTTGTTCGAGTGACAGTAGTCGGCCGGTTCCGATGACCGGCATATTCCCGGCAAGATAACGCGCAGTCTCTCCCTGTCGTTGTCTCGCCCGAAAGCGAGAAGCGGCATCCCGATCACCGCCCCTGGCGGCGGTATCCCGAAGTCCCTTTTCCCGACACTGAACAGCCTGTGATGTGGCCCCGTGGCCCGTCGCGACGCTATCGACACGCCTGGCGTTTTTGCCGGGCGGCCGGCCGCGCCTGTCCCATCCTGGGTAACGCGGCCTGGCGGTATCGTGCATGCGGACTCCGCTCGCAAGATCAACGTCGCCCGTGTCCCTGCCGTTGCAGGAGCCGGGCCGGTGGTACGGGAGGCAGCCCCATGAAACTCACCCTGTTGAAAGAATTCTTTGCCGGTTTCCTGCGGACCCGGCATTTCGCCCGGCATTTCCGTCGCCTGGCCCTGCTCGAAAGCATGACCGACGCCACGGTCAGCCGCGAGGTCCCGCCGACCCTGGCGCAGACCCTGGTGGCGGCGGCCAATGATCATCCCCAGGGGCTGATGGAACGTCTCGGTGCTCATGCCGACGGCTTGAGCGAAGCCCAGGCCCAGGCCCTGCGCGAGCAGTTCGGGTTCAACGAGGTCGAGCATGAGCAGCCGCTGCCGTGGTGGGTACACCTGTGGCACTGCTACAAGAACCCCTTCAACCTGCTGCTGACCCTGCTGGCGCTGATCTCCTGGCTGACCGATGACCTCAAGGCCGCCACGGTGATCTTCTCCATGGTGGTGCTCTCGACCCTGTTGCGCTTCTGGCAGGAGGCCAAATCGAACAGGGCCGCCGATGCGCTCAAGGCCATGGTCAGCAATACCGCGACCGTCATGCGCCGGGATTTCGCCGCGGACACCTCGCCGGTGTTCGGCAGGTTCCACGCCAGCGCCACGCAGGTGCAGGGTGCCCAGCGCATCGAACTGCCGATCCGCCAACTGGTGCCGGGCGACCTGATCGTGCTCTCGGCGGGCGACATGATTCCCGCCGACTGCCGGGTGCTGACCGCCAAGGACCTGTTCGTCAGCCAGGCGGCGATGACCGGCGAGTCGATGCCGGTGGAGAAGTTCGTCCGCCAGATCGATCCCAGCGCCACCAACCCGCTGGACCTGGACAACATCCTGTTCATGGGCACCAACGTGGTCTCCGGGGCCGCCACCGCCGTGGTCCTGACCACCGGCAACAACACCTACTTCGGCGCCCTGGCCCAGCGGGTCAGCGCCACCGACCGTGCGCCGACCTCGTTTCAGCACGGTGTGAACAAGGTCAGCTGGCTGCTGATCCGCTTCATGTTCGTGATGGCGCCACTGGTGCTGTTCATCAATGGCTTCACCAAGGGCGACTGGATGGAGGCGCTGCTGTTCGCGCTGTCGATCGCCGTCGGCCTGACCCCGGAAATGCTGCCGATGATCGTCACCTCGACCCTGGCCAAGGGCGCGGTGTTCCTGTCGCGCAAGAAGGTCATCGTCAAGCGCCTGGACGCGATCCAGAACTTCGGCGCGATGGACGTGCTGTGCACCGACAAGACCGGCACTCTGACCCAGGACAAGATCTTCCTGGCCCGCCATGTCGACGTCTGGGGCGAGGAGTCCGAGGACGTGCTGGAAATGGCCTACCTCAACAGCTACTACCAGACCGGGTTGAAGAACCTGCTGGACGTCGCCGTGCTCGAACATGTCGAGATCTATCGCGAGCTGCAGGTCGGCACCGCGTTCCGCAAGGTCGACGAGATTCCGTTCGACTTCAATCGCCGGCGCATGTCGGTGGTGGTGGCCGAGCAGGATCATCCGCATCTGCTGATCTGCAAGGGCGCGGTGGAAGAGGTGCTGTCGGTGTGCAGCCGGGTTCGTCACGGCGAAGCCGAGGTCGCACTCAGTGACGAACTGCTGGCGCGGATTCGTCAGGTCACCGCGGCCTTCAACGAAGAAGGCCTGCGGGTGGTGGCGGTTGCCGCGCGCTCCATGGAGGCCGGGAGCGACGTCTACAGCCTGGCGGATGAGCAGGACCTGACCCTGATCGGCTACGTGGCCTTCCTCGACCCACCCAAGGAAAGCACCGCGCCGGCCCTTCGTGCGCTGGCCGAACATGGTGTCGCGGTGAAGGTGCTGACCGGTGACAATGAACTGGTCACCGCCAAGATCTGCCGTGAGGTCGGCTTGGAGCAGCAGGGACTGTTGATGGGCAGCGACATCGAGCGCATGAGCGACAAACAGTTGGCCAAGGCGATCGAGACCACCAACGTGTTCGCCAAGCTGACCCCGTCGCACAAGGAACGCATCGTTCGCCTGCTCAAGGCCAACGGGCACGTGGTCGGTTTCATGGGCGACGGCATCAACGACGCACCGGCCCTGCGCACCGCCGACATCGGTATCTCGGTGGACAGTGCCGTGGATATCGCCAAAGAGGCGGCTGATATCATCCTGCTGGAAAAGAGCCTGATGGTGCTGGAGGAGGGCGTGCTCGAAGGTCGCCGGACCTTTGCCAACATGCTCAAGTACATCAAGATGACCGCCAGTTCGAACTTCGGCAACGTGTTCTCGGTGCTGGTGGCCAGCGCCTTCATTCCGTTCCTGCCGATGCTGCCGATGCACCTGCTGGTGCAGAACCTGCTGTACGACATCTCGCAGATCGCCATCCCGTTCGATAACGTCGACGAAGACCTGCTGCGCAAGCCGCAGCGCTGGCAGCCGGCGGACGTCGGGCGCTTCATGTTCTTCTTCGGGCCGATCAGTTCGATCTTTGACATCACCACGTTCGCGTTGATGTGGTATGTCTTCGATGCCAACACCCCGGACCACCAGACGCTGTTCCAGTCGGGCTGGTTCGTGGTCGGCCTGCTGACCCAGACGCTGATCGTGCACATGATCCGCACGCCGAAGATTCCATTCCTGCAAAGCCGCGCGGCCATGCCGCTGATGGTGATGACCGGGATCATCATGGCCGTGGGGATCTTCCTGCCGATGGGGCCGCTGGCGCACTACTTCAAGCTGCAGGCGTTGCCATCGTTGTACTTCGTGTTCCTGCCGGTGATCCTGCTGGCGTACATGGCGCTGACGCAGGCGGTGAAAGGCTTCTACAGCCGCCGGTTCGGCTGGCAGTGAGGGCCGTTTTGCGGCTGCTCTGCAGCCGAGCGCAGGCAAGCCTGCTCGCCACAGGTAGGGGGGGGCCTTGAGCGGTTGGTTGTGGCGAGTGGGTTTGTGGCGGGCGGTTTTTGTGGTGTAGCCGGTTTTGTGGTGAGCGGGCTTGCCCGCGCTGGAGTGCGCAGCGCTCCTGGAACCGGTGTGCTTGGTGTGTCAGGCAGGTTGAGTGTTGAGGTTTGCGGCTGCCTTGCAGCCGAGCGCAGGCAAGCCTGCTCGCCACAGGTAGTGGGTGTCCCTTGAGCGGTTGGTTGTGGCGAGCGGTTTTTGTGGTGGAGCCGGTTTTGTGGTGAGCGGGCTTGCCCGCGCTGGAGTGCGCAGCGCTCCTGGAACCGGTGTGCTTGGTGTGTCAGGCAGGTTGAGTGTTGAGGTTTGCGGCTGCCTTGCAGCCGAGCGCAGGCAAGCCTGCTCGCCACAGGTAGGGGGGGGCCCTTGAGCGGTTGGTTGTGGTGAGCGGTTTTTGTGGTGGAGCCGGTTTTGTGGTGAGCGGGCTTGCCCGCGCTGGAGTGCGCAGCGCTCCTGGAACCGGTGTGCTTGGTGTGTCAGGCAGGTTGAGTGTTGAGGTTTGCGGCTGCTTTGCAGCCGAGCGCAGGCAAGCCTGCTCGCCACAGGGTTGTAGCCAACCAGGGGGCGATAGCCTGGGTGGTCGGTTAGAGAACATCATCGAAAATGGAGTGAATGGATGAAGGCCCTCGACAACATCAATCTCGAATCGCTGAGCGATACTTTGGTCAGCCTGAGTGCGGCCTTCATCCTCGGTGCCCTGATCGGTTTCGAACGCCAGTACCGTCAGCGCACCGCCGGCCTGCGCACCAACGTGCTGGTGGCGGTCGGGGCGGCGATCTTCGTCGACATGGCCAACCGCCTCGGTGGTGCCGAGGGCGCGGTGCGGGTGGTCGCCTACGTGGTCTCCGGCATCGGCTTTCTCGGTGCCGGGGTGATCATGCGCGAGGAGGGCAACGTTCGTGGCCTGAACACCGCTGCCACGCTCTGGGCTTCGGCGGCGGTCGGTGCCTGTGCCGGGGCCGACCTGATCCTCGAGGCGCTGCTCGGCACGCTGTTCGTGCTGGCGGCCAACACCCTGCTGCGACCGATCGTCAACTACATCAACCGCCAGCCGCTCGACGTGGTCTCGGCGGAGGTCACCTACATCCTCTACCTGAGCGCGCTGCGCGCCGAGCAGAAAGTGGTGCTGTCGCTGCTGGAAAAGGAATTGGAGCGCAGCAACTATCCGGCCAGCGATGTCGAGGTGCGCCCGGTCGGCGACGACGAAGTGGAAATCGAGGCGACCCTGGCAGCCAACTCGATCGACGGCGATGAGCTGGATGCGCTGGTGGCACGCCTGTCGACGTCCAGTCGCGTGCAACAGGCGTTCTGGAGCCCGAGTACCACCGATTGAGCCGCATCTTCCGCTGCGAAGGCTTGGTCTTGGGATTATTCCTACATATCTCTCGGGGGGCGGTCGCTAAAGTGCGCGATCCGTCCGGTCGGCCCGCTAGGTCGCAAGAGGGCCGTGCTCAGGCAGGCATCCAAGAACTTTCCTACACTTGAATTCGTTGGATTCCTTTCTCTTTCGATCGATGCAAGCACGTACCTGTCTCAAGCAGTGGCCGGCGTACTTCTCAAGGATTTGCGATGCGTACAGCACTGATTGTGGACGATCACCCGTTCGTTCGCCTGGCTATCAAGATATTGCTGGAGAAACTCGACTACGAGGTGCTGGCCGAGGCCGACAACGGCGTCGATGCGGTACAGAGGGCCAGGGAACTGGAGCCGCAGTTGATCGTGATGGACCTGAACATTCCCAGGCTCGATGGCCTGGAGGTCATCACCCGGATCAGCGCGCTGGGCCTGCCCAGCAGGATCGTGGTGCTGACCGAGCAATCGCCGGCGTTCTACTCCGAGCGCTGCATGCGTGCCGGTGCCCTGGGCTATGTCTCCAAGACCGCCGAACTCGATGAACTGCAACTGGCAGTGCGGGCGGTGATGCTCAACAAGAGTTTCTTCCCTCGGCTGGAAGACCATGGGCGCATGGCCACCCATGTCAACGAAACCGAGGCACGCCAGATCGAAAACCTCAGCAATCGCGAGCTGAGTATCCTGCGCTACATCGCCCGGGGCATGAAGAACAAGGAGATCAGCGAACTGATGCTGCTCAGCGACAAGACCGTGAGCACCTACAAGACCCGGCTGATCGACAAGCTCAACCTCAAGTCAGTGGTGGCGCTGGCGGAGTTCGCCAAGCGCAACCAGTTGCTCTGAGGCTCAGTCCCAGGCCGGGGCGAGGCCGGCCGGGCTGGTCAGGCGGTGGCCGCGTTCCAGGCCGGCGATCAGCGCCATGTCATCATCGCTCAGGCGCAGCTCGCGGGCCTTGAGGTTGCTGGCCAGGTTCTCGCGTCGGGTCGAGGACGGGATCACCGCATGGCCCAGTTGCATGGCCCAGGCCAGGGCCACCTGGGCCGGGGTGGCCTGGTGCCGTTCGGCTATCTGCTGGATGACCGGATCCTTGAGCACTTCGCCGTAGGCCAGGGTCATGTAGGAAGTGATCTGGATGCCCTGGCTCTGGGCGAATTCCACCACCTTGCGGTTCTGCAGGTAGGGGTGCAGTTCGATCTGGTTGGTGGCGATCTGTTCGGCACCGACGGCGGCGATGGCCTGTTGCATCAGGTCGACGGTGAAGTTGGAGATACCGATCTGGCGGGTCAGGCCCAGTCGCTTGGCTTCCAGCAGGGCGGCCATGAATTCGGTGACCGGCACTTCGTTCCCGGGCGATGGCCAGTGGATCAGGGTCAGGTCGAGGTAATCGGTGCCAAGCTTGCGCAGACTGTCCCGGAGGCTGGGGATCAGCTTGTCCCCGGCGAAGTTGGCGACCCAGATCTTGCTGGTGATGAACAGCTCATCGCAGGCTACGCCGCTGGCGGCGATGGCCTGGCCGACTTCGGCTTCGTTCTCGTAGATCTGTGCGGTGTCGACGACCCGGTAGCCGAGCTCGAGAGCGGTCCTGACCGAATCGATGACGACCTGGCCCTGCAGGCGAAAGGTACCGAGGCCAAAGGCGGGGACAGACATGGTTGACTCCTGGAATGACGGTGGGAATGGGCAGGAGTATCCCCATCCCTATCTTTGAGAAAAATACAGGCTGGGGAAAAGGACTCTTTACCAGCCGGCACGAATTCACGTGGCCAGGTGGGGGGACGCGCAGCGTCCTTGGATGCATTCCCACGCAGAGCGTGGGAACGATCATCAGTTGAGTCTAGGCGCGTCTGGAGCATTACCAGCCTGGCAAGTGTCAGCAAATCCTTCCAAGTCGGTTGTCACCGCCATCAGCATCTCCCATCACGGTCGTGCAACACGCACCGATGATTCCCACGCTCTGGACTGCCCCACACCGATAGCTGCGACGCTCCGCTCCCGTACCGATGGCTCTCACGCCCTGGACCGCCGCACACCGATCGTTCCCACGCTCCGCGTGGGAATGCCTCCCGTGACGCTCCGGCGTCACAAGCGCACACCCGCATCAGGCCATCAGCCGCATCCCAATCGTTCGTTCCATCGCTGGGACGATGAGGTTGATTTTTGCCGACTACCGCTAAAAACGCAGCGAATCTAAGCTATGCCCCATGACTTGATGGAGGCATCCATGAAAAAGATTCTTGGCATCTATACCAGTCCGCGCGGCCACTGGGTCGGCGACGGTTTCCCGGTGCGCACGCTGTTTTCCTACGATGGCCTGGGCCAGCGGATCAGCCCGTTCCTGATGCTCGATCACGCCGGTCCGGCCGAATTCACCCCGACCACCGGGCGTCGTGGCGTCGGCCAGCACCCCCATCGCGGTTTCGAAACCGTGACCATCGTCTATGACGGCGAAGTCGAACACCGCGACTCCACCGGCGCCGGCGGCATCATCGGCCCGGGCGACGTGCAATGGATGACCGCGGCGGCGGGAATCATCCACGAGGAGTTCCATTCCGAAGCCTTCGCCCGCCGTGGCGGCCGGCTGGAAATGGTCCAGCTGTGGGTCAACCTGCCGGCGCGTGACAAGTCGGCGTCGGCTGGCTACCAGGGCATCCTCGATCGCGACATCCCGAACATCGCCCTCAAGGACGGTGCCGGCCACCTGCGCCTGATCGCCGGCGAGTTCGACGGCCAGCGTGGCCCGGCGCGGACTTTCACGCCGATCGATGTCTGGGACCTTCGCCTGGCCGGCGGCAAGCCGCTGGACCTCGACCTGCAGGCCGGCCACAACACGGTGCTGGTAATGCTGCGCGGCAGTGTGCGGATCAACGGCGAAGCACTGGCGAGCGCCGGGCAACTGGTGGTGTTCGAACAGGCCGGCAAGCAGTTGCGGCTGGAGGCTGATGGCGATGCCATGCTGCTGTTGCTCAGTGGTGAACCGATCGACGAACCGATCGTGGGCCATGGGCCCTTTGTGATGAATACCGAGGCCGAAATCCACCAGGCATTCGTCGACTTCCACAGCGGTCGTTTCGGCCAGATGGATGACTGAACACAGGCTGTGAGCCGTGGGTGAAAGCGGGCTATCCTTGGCGCCTGCAGCTGTCCAGCTGTTTTCGGAGCCGTGCGATGCCTGACCTGTTCACCCAACAACCCTTGTTGCTCGATCACCCGCTGCTATGCGCGCTGTTTCTGTTGGTGATCGACCTCCTGCTGTGGCGCCTGCTCGGTTCGCGTAGCGGCAACTGGAAGCTGGTGGTGCGCCTGAGCGTGTTTTCGCTGTACAGCCTGGTGCTGTTCAACGAAGGCATGAATCCGATGCAGATCGCGCCGTGGCCTGACGATATCCCGCGGCACCTGGCGGCAATCGGCTTGCAGATCGGCTGGTGGCTGTTCGGCGCGCGGACCCTGACGGTCCTGGTCGGCACGGTGATGATGCAGCGGGTCGGCCATGCCGGTCGACTCTTGCAGGACGTGCTGGGGGCGATCATCTTTCTGATCGCGATCATCGCGGCGGCGGCCTATGTTCTCGACCTGCCGGTCAAGGGCGTGCTGGCGACCTCCGGCGCCTTCGCGATCATCGTCGGCCTGGCCTTGCAGAGTACCCTCAGCGACGTGTTCTCCGGCATCGTGCTCAACACCACCAAGCCTTATCAGGTCGATGACTGGATCTCCATCGACGGTACCGAAGGCCGGGTGGTCGACATCGATTGGCGCGCGACGCGCCTGCAGACCTCCCAGGGCAGTCTGGCGGTGGTGCCCAACTCGCTGGCGGCGAAGGCGCGGATCATCAACTTCAGTCGTCCCAGCGATGTGCACGGTTTGACCATCAGCCTGCAGGTCAGCCCTCATGTGCGGCCCCATGTGGTGATCGAGGCGCTGGAACGTGCGGTGCTCGGGTGCCGGGCACTGCTGACCACGCCGGCCCCGAGCGTGGCGCTGAAAAGCTCCGGCGCGGCCGGTGTGGAGTATGAAATCACCGGTTTCGTCGCGAGCATGGGACTCAAGCGCGAGGTGCGCAACCAGCTGTTCGACCTCGCGTTCCGGCATTTGCAGGCGTCGGGCGTGAGCCTGCTGTCGGCGGCGGAGAGCGCATTGCCGAGCAGCACCTCGCGGCCACGGGCGTTGCTGGAGAGCTCGCCGATCTTCTCGACGCTGCGTTCCGAGGAGAAGGAAACCTTCAGTCAGAACATGGTGCCGCAACTGTTCCGGGCTGGCAGCATGATCCTGCCGCGTGGCGAGGTCAGCGATCATCTGTTCATCATCGAGTCGGGCGTGGTGTCGGTGACGCTGTTGCGCGACGAAAAGTCCATCGAGGCCGCGCGGATGGGGCCGGGCGAGGTGATCGGCGAGGCCGGAATCGTCGCCGAGCAGGGGATGCCGGCGGACTTCACGGCCAAGACCGATTGCCTGCTGTACCGGATCGAGAAGGAATACCTCAAACCCTGCCTGGATGCCCGGCATGATATCGGCGAGGCGATGAGGACCCTGGTCGACCATCGCCTGCATGCGGCGCAGAACTTTACCCGCGAAGTGCCCAAGCCGGAGGTCAAGCGGGGGTTCATGCAGTGGCTGCGTAGCCGTGGACTGTAGGATTGGGAGTGGCGGCTTGCAGCGGTGCGCCGCGCTCGATCAGAAATCCACGGTCGCCGAGACTTTCAGGGTTCGCGGTGTGCCCTGGGTCAGGTAGCCGCCGTTGGCCGAAGCCCAATAGGCAGTATTCGCCACGTTCTCCAGGTTGGCCCGCAGGGTGACTTCCTTCTCGTCCAGCTTGAAGCGATAGCGCGAGCCCAGGTTGAAGCGGTTCCAGCTCGGCAGGCTCAAGGTGTTGCTGGCGTTCGCATATTGCCCGCCGGTACGCAGCATCCGTGCGCTCAGCGCCGCGCCCTCGATACCCGGTACGTCCCAGTCGGCGCCCAGGTTGAACTGGAAGCTCGGTACGCCGATCGCGCGGTTGCCATCGTTGGTGCCATTGAGGGTACCGGTCAACTCGGTCTTCATCACCGTCGCGCCACCCAACAGGCGCAGCCCCTGCAGCGGCTCGCCGAACAGAGTCAGCTCGACGCCCTTGTTGATCTGCTCACCCTCGACCCGGAAAATCCGGTCGGAACCGGTGTAGCTGGAGGGCTGCTCAATGCGATAGACGCCCAGGCTGCCGCCGTAGCTGTCCATGTCCACCCGTACCCCGGCCTCGACCTGCTTGCTGCGCACCGGCGCAAAGGTCTCGGTGCTGTTGATCGCGGTGGTGGGGGCTGACGGACCCTTGGCCAGGCCTTCGATGCGGTTGGCATAGAGGGACACATGGTCCCAGGGCTTGATCACCAGGCCGTAGACCGGCGTGGTGATCGACTCGTCGTAGCTGGCGTTGTGCACGCCGGTGACGGTGTTCCAGCCGTTGACCACGATGGACTGGCGGCGTGCACCGACGGTCAGCAGCACGCGGTCGTCGAGAAAGCCCAGGGTGTCGGCTATCGCCGTGCTGCGGATCTGGTTCCGGCCGACCACCCGAGGGTCATGGATGTCGCTGCCGAACGAGGTCGCCACCGGCCGTGGCCGCGGGACCACGCCGTAGATGTTGTTGTAGTAGCGTGCGCCGCTGTCGATGTTCTGGTAGGCCGAGCGCTGTTCGCCCCACATGCCGGCCAGGCCGAAGCTCAGTTGATGGCTGACCGGGCCGGTCTGCAGGTGGCCGTTGAGCCCGGTCATCAGGCTGCGGTTGTCCTCGGTGTGGGGCGAGTAGAGCATCCCGCCACGGGCGTTGCCGGCCGTGTCGGTGAGGGTCAGCGAGGAGTAGACGCCGTTCTCCCGGGTGTACTTGGCGCCACCGGCGACATAGCCGGTCCAGTTGTCGTTGAAGTCATATTCGGCCCGGGCCATGCCGAAGGTGTCTTCCAGCTGTGAATAGCTCCAGGACTGGGCGTAGTTGTCCTTGGCCGACGGCGCATGGGGCACCTTGTCCAGGCTGGCGTCGAGGTAGATCACCGGCCGGCCCTGGTTGATCACCTGCTTCTGGTAGCCGAGATCCGCCGACAGCCGCAGGCGTTCGCCGCGATAGTCCAGGCCGAGGGTGGCGAGGGTCGAGCGGCGGTCCTCGTCGTCGATCCCGCTGTCGCCCTCGCGTTGCAGCAGGTTGAGGCGGGCGCCGAAGCGGTTGTCTTCACCGAAGCGTTGGCCCAGGTCGACGTGCGCGCCGGTGCGGCCGGAGCCACCGGCATCGAGGGTGACACTGCGGGTCGGTATGTCCTCGGCGCGCTTGGGCTGCAGGTTGACCCCGCCGCCGATGCCGCTGCCGCCGGGGGTGACGCCGTTGATGAAGGCGTTCGGCCCCTTGAACAGCTCGACCCGCTCCAGCGCCTCGGTGGCGATGATCTGTCGTGGCAGTACACCGTACAGGCCGTTGTAGGCGATATCGTCGCCGTTCAGTGGCAGGCCGCGGATCACGAACACTTGGGAGAAGTTGCCGAAGCCGGAGGACTGGCGTACCGAGGCATCGTTGAGCAGCACATCGCCGACGGTTTGCGCCTGCTGGTCGCGGATGGTCTGGGCAGTGTAGCTGGTGACACTGAAGGGCACGTCCTCGACCGACTGGTTGCCGAGCAGCCCCAGGCGGGCACTGCGGGCCACCTGGCCACCGCTGTAGACCTCGGCGTCGGCGGCGGACTCGCCGCTGATGGTGGTCGCGCCCAGCTCCAGGGCGCCATTGGATTCGACATGGGGGGCGAGGGTGTAGCCGCTGGTGCCGCTGCTGATCAGGTCGAAGCCGCTGCCGTGCAGCAGTTGCTGGAAGCCTTCGAGGACGCCGTAGTTGCCGTTTAGCCCGGGGCTCTGGCGATTGCCCAGCAGGGCCGGGTCGAAGGACAGCGGCACGCCAGCACTGACGGCGAACTGCGCCAGCACCTGGTGCAGCGGGCCGGCGGCGATGCGGTAGTGGCGTGGGGCATTTTGCGCAGTGATTTCGTTGGCGTGGCCGCTGGCGGGCAGGGTGACGCCGAGGGTCAGGCCAAGGGCCAGGGTCAGCGCCTGGAGCGGCAGGCGGGACGTCAGGGGGTGGTGCCTGGAGGTCATCGAGCAATCATTCCTGTCAGGAGCGTGGAAACGCAGGGGGTTATCCACACACCGGACGAGCGTGAAAAAGGTATCAGTGAAACTGTAGAGACTCTGTTCCCGGTCAAGCTTCGATCGTTCCCACGCTCGGCGTGGGAATGCCTCCCAGGACGCTCAGCGTCCGCTCTTGCGACGCGGAGCGTCACGGGCTGCGTTTCCACGCAGAGCGTGGGAACGATCAACGATGACGCGGGTCTCTGATGCCCCGTGGTGTCTGGGCTACCCTCGCGAGCAATCGAGCGTCGACCGGCTGCACCTACAATCAGGCTCGACCCTCGACCGACACCCAATAGCGGGTCAACCGGCTGACCTTCAGCGGCAAGGTGTTCTGCAGCAGTTGCAGGCTCGAATCGGTGTCCTTCAGCGAAAACGCCCCCGACACCCGCAACTCGGCCACCGTCGACTGGCAGCGCAACACACCTGGCCGGTAGCGCCCCAGTTCCTGCAGCACATCCGCCAGGCGCATGTCGCGCGCCAGCAGCATGCCGCGGTCCCAGGTCAGGCTGGCGATATCGAAGTTTTCCAGCGGCTCGACCCGGCTGTAGCGCAGCCCCGCCCGTTGCCCGACCTGCAGCGTCGAGCTGGCACCACCGGCCTGGGCCTCGAGCTCAACGGCGCCTTCGAGCACCGCGACTTCACTGCGTTGTCCGTCGATCCGCACGTTGAAGCGGGTGCCCAGCGCTCGCGCAGTACCTTGCGGGGTCTCGACGATGAACGGCCGGTGGCGCGGTGACGGGTCGCGGGCAGTGTTGACCAGGATCTCGCCGGTCAACAGGATCAGCCGGCGCTCCTGGCCGCTGAAGGCGATGTCCAGCGAGCTGTCGGTGTTGAGCAGGACCTGACTGCCGTCGGCCAGGTTCAGGGTGCGCTGTTCGCCGACCGCGGTGCGCTGGTCGGCCGTCCATTGCTCCCAGGTGCCGCGCTGCCAGGCGACGCCAAGGGGGGCGGCCAGCAGCAACAGACCGATACGGTTCAGCACCTGGCGGCGACCGAGGCCCTGCTGGCGTTCGGTGCGCTTGAGGGTGTCCCTGACGATTGCGGCGGGCACGCTGCGAAAGTCGCCGAGCACCGCTTCAGCCCGTTGCCAGGCCTGGGCATGTTCGGCACTGCGCTGGCGCCACTGTTCGATGGCCAGGCGATCAGCTGCCGAGGCCGCGCCGGAATGCAGTTGCACCAGCCAGTCGGCGGCTTCGCCGAGGATACGAGGGTTGATCGGGGCTTGGCTCATCAGGCGACGCTCAGGCAAGCGATGAACGCATCACGCATGTAGCGCTTGACGCTGATCAGCGAGACGCCCAGGCGTTCGGCGATCTCCTGGTAGGTCAGGCCGTCGATCTGCGACAGCAGGAACGCCTCGCGGGTCTTGCGTGGCATCTCCCGCAGCAGCGCCTCGATCCGCCACAGGGTTTCCAGGATCAGCAGGCGGGTTTCCGGCGACGGCACTTCCTGCGGTGGCAGGTGGGCGATGGTTTCCAGATAGGCCCGTTCGACTTCCTGGCGGCGCCAGCGGTCGACCATCAGGCCCTTGGCGATGTGCGTCAGCAGCGCGCGCGGCTCGCTACCCAGCGAGCGTGCGGCAGGGCGGCTGAGCAGGCGCAGGAAGGTATCGTGGGCCAGGTCCGCGGCATCGCAGCTGTTGCCCAGCTTGCGGTTGAGCCAACCCTGCAGCCAGCCGTGATGCTCGCTGTAGAGCGTGTGAATATGCGGGTGATGGGCTGACGACATGGCACCGACTGCTCGCTGGAGCGCATCCTGCGTGAATGTAATTAAGAATTGATCTCATTCTAGCGGTGTGTGCCATGGGCTGGCAATTGCCGTGTGTCAACGATTGCCAGGTGCGGGTGTTTTGCGAAAGCCCTATAACTTGAGTGGTCAGCCAGGCTGACCTATATTGGTTCCCTTTTTGCTGCGATATCAGATCAAGGAACAATCATGACGGGTAAGCGCGAAATCGGTGGTGAACGATCCCGGATCGGGCAGCCAGCGGAAGAGGGCATACGCCTCTGTGAGTTCAAGATAGATAATTTCAAGTCCCTTGTCGGTTTCGAAATGCAATTGGCGAACTTCACTTGCCTGATTGGGCTGAACGGTGCCGGAAAATCAACGATCCTGCAGGCATTGGATTTCCTCTCTCAACAAATCAAGGGGGACTTCTCCGGGTGGTTGAAAAAGCGTGAGTGGAAACCGATCGACCTGAAATCCAAGTTGAGCAAGAGCAGCAACATAAAATTTGAGGTCGTTTTCGACATCGATGGTCAACGTGCGACATGGAAAGCAAGCTTCAATCGGACCTTTCTGCGTTGTACCGAAGAGTTATGGGAAATTGACGAAACCATGCTCTGGGTGGGTGATGGACGTCTTACTACTTATGAGAAAAAAGGGGGAGTTCTCAGGGGGGTGGGGGGAACGATAGACTTCGACTACCAGGGTTCGGTCCTTTCTGCTCTGAAAGAGTCCCGCTTGTCGCCGGTAATTCTCAGGCTCAAAAAATTTGTTTCCAGCATCACCTCCCTGGATGCTCTGTCTCCGCAATATTTACGCAAACAGGCCCGAGGAAGTGATGGCGACCTGGGTTTTGCCGGAGAGAAACTTTCCGCATTCATCCATCAGTTGGCTCCAAGCGAGTTGGACTCCTTGCTGGCGATGCTTAAGAAAAATTATCCGGCACTTCAGTCAATTGAACTCAAATCCCTGAATTCGGGCTGGAAGTCCCTGGCTATTCAGGAAAGCTATAGCACTGGAGCATTCAGTACTCAAGCCCGGCATATGAACGACGGCATGCTGCGCTTGATGGCGATACTGGCGGAAACCTTGTCCAGCCATGGTTTCATGCTTTTTGACGAAGTGGAAAACGGTATAAATCCGGAACTGATCGAGTTTCTGCTGGACTATCTGGTGAGCATCGATCGGCAAATCATGGTGACCACCCATAGCCCGATGATTCTCAATTACCTGGAAGATGATGTTGCCCGAAAGGGCGTTCAGCTTATCTACAAGACTGAGGATGGCAGAACGCGGACGATCCCCTTCTTTTCCATTCCCTCCGTGGCGGAAAAGCTCACTGTCATGGGGCCTGGAGAGGTATTTGTGGATACCGATCTGGTACGTCTGCCCCAGGAGATCGGGCGTTTGGTCGCGAGGTCATAGGAATGCTGCTTCTGGTCAGTGGAGAAGGGCCATCTGATATAGGTCGTCAGTCTCACGGTGAAGACGGGGTCGAGTTTTCCCCAGGCCCGATGTGCCTGATTCTGGATCTGCTGATCGAGAGATTGATGGGGTATTCATTGATTGGCTATCAATCTGTGCAGTTCGTCCATAAAACCGAACTGTTGGCTGTGGAGCCCAAGCATCACGGTCGCCGGTTCTCAGCACCAGGAAAGCATAAACCCAAAGAAACGGGCTATTACTACGAAAATGCCCGCAGGCTCGCACTCAAGGCTGCTGCTCTGACTCAGGAGAGCGATGACGTGGTCGTCCCGGTTTTGTTCCGAGATGCTGATGGTACGCAGTCTTCAGATCGAGGAGAGTGGTCGGCAAAATGGCAATCCATGATCAAGGGTTTTGAGGCGGGTGATTCATCACTGGGTATTCCTATGTTGCCCAAGCCCAAGTCAGAAGCCTGGTTGTTGTGCGCATTTCGACAACCTAACTATCAGCATTGCGCTGCGCTGGAACAGGCTTCGGGTAATGATGACTCTCCAGATTCGCTCAAGTCTCAGCTTGAACGGGTGCGCAATGGGCTTACGTCAGCCGCTGAGATCAATGATTCGATACGTGATGGGGACTTGGATCCTCATCGGATCGATATGCATAGCTTCAATGAATTCCGGAAACGTCTGAGTGATGTTATCCATCAGGTTATTACCCCGGCTGTAGCAGAAGCACCGTTTGCATAGCCGTTTTCAACTCTCACGGCATAGTTGGTGAAGCAACCCCAACACCCGGTCCAGCGACGGCTGGATATCCAGGGTTTCGATCGAACCGTAGCCCATCAGCAGGCCGGTGCGTGGCGGTGCGGTGTAGAAGAAGGGCGCCAGCGGGTACAGCCCGACTTCGAACCTTTTCGCCAGGTCGATCAGTTGCGGGATGTCCACCGCGCCGCGATTGAGGATCGCCAGGTGGTAGCCGGCCGTGGAGTGGATGCGTTCGAACCAGGGTGACAGGTCGCCGTCCAGCCGTTCGATGAGCTTTTCGCGGCGACTGGCGTAGGCCTGGTGGCAGCGGCGGATATGCTTGACCAGGTAACCGTCGTTGATGAACTTGGCCAGGGCCCACTGGGCCAGGGTCGCGGTGTGCCAATCGGTCAGTTGCTTGGCCGAGACCAGGGCCTTGAGCAGCCCCGGCGGCGCCACCAGGTAGCCCAGGCGCAACTCGGGCAACAGCGTCTTGGAGAAGGTCCCGACATAGGCCACCAGGCCATGCTGGTCGAGACTCTGCAGGCAATCGGTGGGCCGTCCCTCGTAGCGGAACTCGCAGTCGTAGTCATCCTCGATGATGATCGCGCCCAGCTCGCGTGCGCGTTCCAGCAGGGCCTGACGGCGTTCCAGGCTCATCGGCATGCCCAGCGGGAACTGGTGCGCCGGGGTGACGTAGATCAGCCGCGTGCCCTCGGGAATCGCCTCGACCCGGATGCCCTGTTCATCCACCGGTACGCCCACCACCCGCGCGCCCTGGGCGGCGAACAGCAGTCGGGCCGGCGGGTAGCCGGGGTCTTCGACAGCGACCAGGCTGCCGGGCTCCACCAGCACCCGGGCGACCAGGTCCAGGGCCTGCTGGGCGCCATTGGTCACCAGCAGGTCGCTGGCGTTGCAGCGCACGCCCCGGGCAAAGCCGATATGCCGGGCAATCGCCTCGCGCAGCATCGCAATACCCTCCGGCTGGCTGTACAGACCACGGGCCTGGGCGGTCTGGCGCAGGGCGAAGAGCACACAGCGACGCCATTCGTCGTGGGGGAACTGGTGCTTGCTGGTGGCGCCGCCGAGGAAGTCGTAGCGCAGGGTGCCGAGCGGGTGGTGCAGCGGCACCGAGGCCTCGCGCCACTGGCGTACCACTGCCGCACCGGCCAGTTCCTCGCCCTGGGCCGGGGTGCGCTCGCGCGGGGCATGCGAGGCGACGAAGGTACCGGCACCGACCCGGCCGATCAGCAGGTTGTCGTAGGTCAGCTGGGCGTAGGCATCGGCCACGGTCTTGCGCGACACCCCCAACTGTTCGGCGAGCAGCCGGGTCGGCGGCAGCTGCGTGCCTGCGGCCAGTTGGCCGGTGGTGATGGCGCTGCGCAGTTGGTCGGTGATCTGCCGGGCCAGGTCGCGACGACCCTCGAGGGTGATGTGCAGTTCCATGTGAGGGCTCGCTGGAAGGAGAGGGTGGTGCGGGTCAGCCCGCAGTTTAGCCTGCGGCCGGTGTCCTTGGCAGCGGTCGCCGATTGGCTTCCCGATCTTGCCCGGAATTGGCTATTTGGCTTGTGGCCTCGCGGGCTTAACGTAGCGCCATCAACCACCTGTCAGGAGCACTGCCATGCAACCTCGTATCGATTTCTACACCGCTTCGCCGGATGCCATGAAAGCCATGATGGCGCTGGAGGGGGCGGTGAACAAACTGCCGCTGGAAAAATCCCTGCTGGAACTGGTGAAGATGCGCACTTCGCAGATCAACGGCTGCGCCTTCTGCCTGGACATGCACAGCGCCGATGCGCGCAAGGCCGGTGAAACCGAGCGGCGCCTGTACACCCTGTCGGCCTGGCGTGAAACGCCGTTCTTCAGTGCCCGTGAGCGTGCCGCCCTGGCCTGGACCGAGGCGCTGACCCGGGTTTCGGAAACCCACGCCCCGGACGAGGACTATGCGCTGCTCAATGCCGAGTTCAGCCCGGCCGAGCAGGTCAACCTGACCTTGGCGATCAACACCATCAACAGCTGGAACCGCCTGGCGGTTGGTTTCCGCAAGATGCCGACCGAGTGACCGGCTGTACGGCGGTTTTTTCTCGCCACTGAGCCTGTTGTCGCCGCGTGCGCCTGTTCTAGAGTGCGGGTACTTGTACCCGCTCAATGGGGAGCGCTACCGGATGTACAGCCAGTTGCAGCCACCAGCCATGCCTGAAGAGTTTCATTCGCGGATCTACGCCGGGGAGGTGTTCGCCCTGGCGTTGCCGGCCATGCAGGCACTGGTCGAGGCGGCTCGTGGCCTGCTGGAAGAGACGCTGTATCCCTTCGAGCCGACCCGGATCCATCAGCACCTGGATCACGTCCAGCAAGCACAGTGCTTCACGCGCCTGCAGACGTTGTTCCATCGACATGACGGCATACAGCGCAGTTGGGCGCAGGTGCTCGACAGCCTGGGGCTGGCCGCCGGCGGCATTGCCTGTGATCGCCTGCACCTGCGTTTCCAGCCACCGCACCCACCGGGCGAAGCCGCGCCGCGCGACCGTGCCACCGCGACCATCGCCTTCCATCGTGACACCTGGGGTTCGAACCTCTATGCCCAGACCAACTGGTGGGCGCCGATCTACCCGATCAGCGCCGGGCGGACCTTCGCCATTTATCCACAGCTCTGGCAACGGGCACTGGCCAACAGCAGCGCCGATTTCGACCTGAGCCGGGTGCTGCAACGCTCGCACCGCGATGGCCGCAACTCGGTGGACGCCGACCAGGCGATTCCCCACCTGCTGGAGCCCATCGACGATGAAGTGGCGGTGCCGGTGGTGATCGACCCCGGTAGCCTGCTGGCATTCTCCGGCGCCCACGCCCATGCCGGCGTTCCCAATCATACCGAACTGACGCGGATCTCCTTTGAAACCCGCACGGTCTGGATCGACGATGTGCTGGCCGGTCGCGGCGCACCGAATGTCGACGGTCGCGCACCGTGGCGCTCGCCAGGTTTCTTCCGGCGGCTGAGCGATGGCCGGCGCCTGCATGAGGTGCTCGGTTGCGATTATCTCCAGGCTTGCGAGCCGCTGACGCTGCTTCAGCATCCCTGACGAGTCTGCAGGCGGGCGAACAGCAGCATGCCAGCGAGCATCGCCGCGACGAACACGGCGCTCTGCCAGTGCCCGCCGGGCAGCAGCACCAGGGCCGGGCCCGGGCAGATTCCGGCGATCCCCCAGCCCACGCCGAACAACAGGCTGCCACCGACCAGGCGGCGATCCAGCTTTCGTGTAGCGGGTATCTGCATGGGCGCGCCGAGCAGCGAGCGCGGCTGTTTCATTGCCCAGTGAAACGGCAGCCAGGCGCTGCCGATGGCGCCGAGCATGACCAGCGCGAGAGAAGGATCCCACTGTCCGCCGATATCGAGGAAGGCCAGGACCTTGGCCGGATTGCTCATGCCCGCCAGCAACAGGCCGAGGCCGAACAGCAGGCCGGCGAGGAAGGCTGTCAGCTTGCGCATGCTCAGTACCCCACCAGGTGACGCAGTACCCAGACCGTCAGGAATCCCGCCAACATGAAGCTCAGCGTGGCGACGATCGATCGTGGCGACAGGCGTGAGATGCCGCACACGCCATGCCCGCTGGTACAGCCGGAACCGTAGCGGGTACCGATGCCGACCAGCAGGCCGGCGACGGCGAGCGTGAAACCGTTGCCTTCGAACTCGACCACGTGCGGCAACTGGAACAGCCCCCAGGCCAGCGGTGCCGCCAGCAAGCCGAGCAGGAACAGGGCTTTTTCTGCACGTCCTTCGCCACCTCGCTGCAACAGGCTGCCGAGCAACCCGCTGATGCCGGCGATCCGTCCGTTGAACAGCACGAACAGGCTGGCGGCCAGTCCGATGAGGACCCCGCCGCCAAGGGCGCAAAGGGGCGTGAAATGCAGCGTATCGAGGGACATGAGGACTTCCTGATCAGGTGTGGCCGGCAAGGCCCAGTGCATTGAGAGCCAGCATCAGCGCGGCGAGGAACCCGGTCAAGGCAAACAGTTGCTGCAGTCTGGGCCCGGCCAGCCGTCCGGCGACCTGACGGCCCAGCACCAGACCGACCACCGCGCCGGCAGCGAATGGTGCACCGACCGACCAGTGCATCACGCCCGACAAGGTGGCCGTGACCACGCTGCCGGTCGACACCAGGGCGATCACCGCCAGGGAGGTGGCGACGATGCTCTTGCTGTCGAGGTTGGTATAGCGGGTCAGCGCCGGGATGATCACGAAACCGCCACCGACCCCGAGCAGCCCCGAGAGCAACCCGGACAACATGCCGGTGATGGTCAGCGCCCGGGCGCAGGGCAGGGTCCAGCGCAGGCGTCCCTGCAGCGGGTTGAGCACGCAGGGCAGGAATTCGGCGCGTGGCGCCGGCTGGCCGTGCTCGAGTTCGTGACGGGCCTTGTTGAAGATCCGTGCGCAGGCGTAGACCATCACGACGGCGAAGCCCAGCGCCAGCGGCTCGTTCGGTAGTCGGTGGGCCAGCCACAACCCCACGGGGGTGAGCAGGATGCCGATGCCGGCGATGAAGCCGGCGGCGCGATAACGCACGATACCCTGGCGCAGCCCGAGCAGGGCGCCGACGGCCGCCGCCAGGCCCACCGCCAGCAGGCCGATGGGCGCGGCCTGGACCATCGACAGGCCCAGCCCGAACACCAGCAGCGGCACCGCGAGGATGCCACCGCCGGCGCCGGTCAGGGCGAGAATCGCACCAATCAGCATGCCGAGCCCGCTGCCGAGCAACATGGCTTCGTTCATGGGGCTGACGTGTCCGCCTGCAGGGTGGGGCGTGCCAGCCATTCATGGCCCTTGAGCATGCCGCGCCAATACAGCGGTGGCAGCAGTCGTTCCTTCAGCCACCAGGCCAGCCGGGTCGGCCGGCGACCGTCGAGCAGCCAGGGAGCGAAGGTCGGTGCCAGCTTGCCACCGTAGGTGAACTCGGCGAGGACGATCTTGCCGCGCTCCACCGTCAGCGGGCAGGAGCCATAACCGTCGTACACGGCCGGACGTGCCAATCGACCGAGGGCCACCAGCACGTTGTTCGCCACCACCGGGGCCTGCTTGCGTGCCGCCGCGGCGGTCTTGGCGTTGCTGGTGTTGGTGACATCCCCAAGGCCGTGGATGTTGGCGAACTGGCGATGGCGCAGGCTGGCCGGGTCGACATCGACCCAGCCGGCGGCGTCGGCCAGCGGGCTGTTGCGAATGAAGTCCGGGGCGATCTGCGGTGGTACCACGTGCAGCATATCGAATGGGCGCACCACGGTTTCCCGGCTGCCGTCGGCCAGGGTGCGGGCGAAGGTCGCCTGCCTGGCGGGGCCGTCGACAGCCACCAGGTTGTGGCCGAACTGCAGGTCCACGGCGTACTTGTCGATGTACTCCATCAGCGCCGGCACATAGTCGGGCACGCCGAACAGCACCGCGCCGGCGTTGAGGAAACTCGCCTTGACCTGGCCCTGGCGGCCGGTTTTGCGCCAATGGTCGCAGGACAGGTACAGCGCCTTCTGCGGCGCCCCGGCGCACTTGATCGGCATCGGTGGCTGGCAGAACAGCGCCTGGCCTTGCTTGAGCTCCTGCACCAGTTTCCAGGTGTAGGGCGCCAGGTCGTAGCGGTAGTTGGAGGTCACGCCATTGCGCCCGAGGGTTTCCTCCAGGCCTTCGATGGCGCCCCAGTTCAGCTTCAGGCCGGGACAGACGACCAGTTGCTGGTAACCGATGCGGCGCTGGTCGGCCAGCACCACGCAGTTGGCCTCGGGCTCGAAAGCACTGACTGCGGCCTTGATCCACTGCACGCCGCGCGGGATCAGCGACGCCAGCGGGCGGGCGGTCGACTCGGGGCTGAACACCCCGGCCCCGACCAGGGTCCATCCCGGCTGGTAGTAATGGGTGTCGGCCGGATCGATGATCGCGATGTCCAGGCCGGGGGCGCGGGCCAGCAGGCTGGAGGCGGTGGCGATGCCGGCGGCACCGGCGCCGATGATCAGGACCTGGTGTTGAGGGCGGGTATTCGAATTCATGGGAACGGGGCCTGGTTCAAAGGGAGTTCAGTGGAATCTTCAGGTAGCGCACGCCGTTGTCTTCCGGCTCCGGCAACTGGCCGCTGCGCATGTTCACCTGCACCGAGGGCAGCATCAGCACCGGCATGTCGAGGGTGGCGTCGCGGGCTTCACGCATGTTGACGAAGGTGTCTTCGTCGATGCCGTCATGGATGTGGATATTGCGCGCGCGTTGTTCGGCCACGGTGGTCATGTATTGCAGCTCGCGGCCGCCCGGCAGGTAGTCGTGGCACATGAACAGCCGGGTCTGCGGCGGCAGCGCCAGCAGGCCCTGGATCGAGCGGTACAGGGTGCGTGCATCGGCGCCGGGGAAGTCGCAACGGGCGGTGCCGTAGTCGGGCATGAACAGGGTGTCGCCAACGAAGGCAACGGTTTCATCAGCGTCGTGAATCAGGTAGCTCATGCATGCCGGTGTGTGTCCGGGGGTGTGCAGGGCGGTGGCGCGCAGGTTGCCGATGGCGAACTCGCCGTGGTCGGCCAGCAGCACATCGAACTGGCTGCCGTCGCGGCGGAACGCGCTGCCTTCGTTGAACAGCTCGCCGAACACCTGCTGCACCTGGGTGATATGGCTGCCGATCGCGACCTTGCCTCCCAGGTGCTCCTTGAGGTACGCCGCCGCCGACAGGTGATCGGCGTGCACGTGGGTTTCCAGGATCCACTCGACCCGCGCGTCCAGTTCGCGAATCCGCGCGAGCAGGCGGTCGGCCGATTCGGTGCGGGTGCGCCCGGACTTGGGATCGTAGTCGAGCACGCTGTCGATCAGCGCACAGCAACGAGTGTCGCGATCGAGCACCAGGTAACTGATGGTCCAGGTGTTGGGATCGAAGAAGGCTTCTACGGTCAGCTTGTCGCCGATGTTCATTGCGTACTCCAGGCAAAGAGGGATGGCGGCCGAGGGAGGCGGAGTCATCCCTTGTTCGTCGAGGATTTCAATAAGCATGCCAACGGACGGAGGTGCGCTTTTCCCACTGTTCATTGACGTTTGTCAGCACAATTGGCGGAGTTTTGTGTATCTGGAAATCAGTTTGGCAGAAATGGCAGTATCCATGGCGGTCAGTGGCAGTAAAATGGCAGAGTCCAGCGCTCTGTATTAAGCTGCGGCCTTCGTCCCGGAGCCGCCATGAACCTGATTGCCACCGATCTCTCCCAGCCTGACATGCAGGCACTGGTGTCCTACCTCGAGCACGACTTGCAGCCGACCATCGTTCTCGACACCGACTACAACATCGTCGCGGCCAATACCGCCTACCAGCGCCAGTTCGGCGTCGAGGATCGGCCGCATGTCGGCGCCAAGTGCTATCGGGTTTCGCACCAGTTCGCCGTGCCCTGCGACCAGGCCGGCGAGCACTGCCCGATGCGCAAGGCCCATGAAACGCGCCTGCCCGAGCGGGTTCTGCATATCCACCACACTCCGCGCGGGCCCGAGCATGTCGACGTGGAACTGCGTCCGTTGCTCGGCCGCCAGGGCGAGGTGGTCGGCTACGTCGAGCGGTTGAACAGCGTTGCGGTGGCTGCGGCGCAACCCCAGCATCAGGGATTGGTGGGGCGCTCGGTGGCGTTCAAGGAAGCACTGACCGCGTTGCAGCGGGCTGCGCCGTCGCCGATTCCGGTGCTGCTGCAAGGTGAGTCGGGGACCGGCAAGGAACTCTTTGCCCGTGCCCTGCACGAAGGCAGCCCGCGGGCTGGTGGGCCGCTGGTGGTGGTCGATTGCACCGGACTGACCGAAACCCTGCTGGAGAGCGAACTGTTCGGCTACGAGAAGGGCGCCTTTACCGGCGCCTTGCAGCGCAAGATCGGCCTGGCTGAAGCGGCCCATGGTGGCACGCTGTTCCTCGACGAAATCGGCGAGGTGCCGCTGGCGATGCAGGTCAAGCTGCTGCGGCTGATCGAGTCCGGCAGCTTCCGTCCGGTGGGCAGCCTGCGCACCGTGCACTCGGACTTCCGCCTGGTCTGTGCCACTCACAAGCCGCTCAAGGACATGGTCGGGGCGGGCAGCTTCCGCCAGGACCTGTTCTATCGCATCAGCGCTTTCCCGATCCGCCTGCCGGCGTTGCGTGAACGCAGCGATGACTTGCCGCTGCTGATCGACAGCCTGTTGCAGCGCTTGGCGCCGGGTGCCGTGCCGCGTATCGATCAGCAGGCGTTGCGGGCGCTGACCCTGTACGCCTGGCCGGGCAATATCCGTGAGTTGCGCAATGTGCTGGAACGGGCGCGGTTGTTTACCGACGACGGGGTGATTCGGATACAGGATCTGCCAGCGGAACTGCGGCACGAGGCGCCCATGGCAGCCGCGCCGGCGCGTCGTCGCGGGCGCAAGGACCTGGAGCAACTGGCCCATGCGCTGGAGGTGTTCGAAGGCTCGCGTAGTGAGTTGGCGAAGGAGTTGGGGATGAGTGAGCGGACGTTGTATCGGCGGTTGCAGGCGCTGGGGAGCGAGCGATAACCCGGTTGGGTCAGCACTTCTTCATCGTCGATGGATACTCTTGATTGTCGGGCGGTGGAGGTTGCGCGCCGGTTCACGTTCGGAACCCACACCTGGTTTCCTGGTCTAGGCGAAAGCTCAAAGTCATAGCACTATCGCCCCTCTGTTTCTGTTGTGGGTGCCTCGATGGGCACTCGTTTTACCGGGAAACCAGTCAGTGAACGGACTCGTTGTCATCACCACCTACTTCAACCCCTGCGGCTACGCCACCCGCCGGAGCAACTACGACCTGTTCATCGCCGGCATGCGCAGGGCCGGGGTGACCTGCATCACCGTCGAATGCGCCTTCGGTGACGAGCCCTTCGAACTGCCACCGAGCCTGGACGTGATCCAGGTCCGCGCCCGCACGCTGCTCTGGCAGAAGGAGCGCCTGCTCAACCTGGCCGCGTCCTGGCTGCCGGGCAACTGCCGCTACGTCGCCTGGCTCGACTGCGACATCCTGTTCGACAACCGCTCCTGGGCCAAGGACCTGGTGCGCACCTTGCGTGAGTACCCCGTGGCCCAGGTCTTCGAAAGCTGCCTGCGCCTGGAGCGTGGCAACGTCGAGGGCGCCACGGCGGACATCGCGCATTCCTTCGCGGCGGTCATGGGGCGCCAGCCCGACAGCCTGGACGCCGGCCGCTACGACCTGCACGGCCACACCGGCTATGGCTGGGCCATGCGGCGCGAGATCTTCGATGAAGTGGGCCTCTACGAGTGTGCCGTTTCCGGTAGCGCCGACCACTTCATGGCCCATGCGATCTTCGACGACTACAACTTCTGCATCCGCAACGCCCTCAAGCACGATACCCGGCAGATCGACCACCTCAAGGCCTGGGGTCGGCGCTTCCATCAACGGGTGCAAGGCCGCCTCGGTGTGGTGCCGGGTCGCATCCGTCACCTGTGGCATGGTGATGCCGTGAACCGCCGCTACTTCCTGCGCATGCACGACATCACCGACCTCGGCTTCGACCCCTGGACCGACCTGTAGATCGTCCCCGGTGCTCCGCTGGAGTGGGCCGAGGGCATGGACAAGCCGGGGCTGCGGCAATATTTCGCCAACTACTTTGCCAGCCGTCGCGAAGACGGCCACCCGGCGGTTCAGGAGAACCCTGCATGAACGATTTCCACAACCCGGACCTGGACGACGCCATCGCCGAACTGACCGACGTGCTCGCCACCCTGGAGCAACGTGCCCGGGACAACGAACACGCCGTCGACAAGCTGGCGCGCCAGCGCAAGGCCTACCTGACCCAGGTGACCTACGACCTGCTGCCGAAGCTGTCCAGCGGGGTCTTGGCAAAACTGCGCGACCAGGTGCCGGGGTTCGTCACGCTACAGGTGCAGGAAAGCTTCGACAGTCAGCGCAAGTTCCTCGGGCTGTTCGCCAGCCGGGATTACGCCCATACCCTGGCGCTGTTGCAGACCCGACTGGCCAGCCACCTCGATCAACTGCAGTATGCCGGGCTGCGCGAGCGCGACGACGAAATCAGGCTGGTGGCGGCCCAGCGCGAAGGGCTGCAGGCCCCGCGCAAGGCGACCGGGGAGTTGCTGGCGTTGTTACAGCAGGCCCGGCAGCAGGGCACGCCGTTGCCCGAGCCGGTGCAGGCGCAGGTTCGGCATCTGGCTTCTCTGGCTCGGGCGGCTCGCAGGGATGATGATCGACCGTATGTTCCGGATCGGGATTACACATCCTCGTCGCGTTATGCCAATGAGCCGAGCCGCACGACGGTGGATGATCCGGTGCCGGCGCACCGCGACAGTCCGCTGGATCTGCTGATTTACTGGGCGACGGATATGACGACCAGTCTGCGGACGTTGGTGATTGATACGGTCGAGGAGGCCAGGCGTGACGTTGAGGCGCTGGGCCGGGAGCTCAGTGGCGAGCCGAATGAGTCGGGGCCTGCGGAGTCGAGGGATTCAGGTTCGTCGCAGTCGTCTTCGGTGGGGGATTCGGTGGTGCCGGTTGCTGTTGCCGCCGGCGTGACGGCTGCGGCGGTGACGGGGGCGGTGATTGCCACGGATGATAGTTTGGGGTCGTTTTCGTGATCTGGCACCGCTTTTGACCAGCTGGAGCCGTCTAGGCTACGGAAATGAAACAGTCCCGTTCTTTGCGTATCAGTGAGGTGAAAGTGGCAATGAAACGAATGGGTTCTACCCCATTTCCACGGACGGTTTGAAAAGGGCTGACAACTTCAGATCTTGCCGCGCGACTCTATGATGCATTCTTGGGTCATGGAACCGCTCGATGTAGTCGAATCAATCCGCCCGTGCTTCGGGAGGCCGTTGCGGATCCACTGCAAACGCTGCTCAATGCGGTCGACGAAGCGCTTTACCGCGCAAAGGAAGCTGGCCGGATCGACTGGCTGTCTGTTGAGTGATTGTTCCCTGGCTTCAATCACTGACTTGCGAGAGCGGCCTCGCCACCTGCTCCAGCGACCGCCGTTCCGCCGCCACCCCCCAGATCGCCTGTACGCCTGCCGCTGCGATCATCAACGCCGCACCGATCAGGTAGCCATACAGCACATTGGTCCGCTGTCCGGTCTCGATCAGCGCGCCGAACAGGGTCGGGCCGATCAGGCCGCCCAGGCCGGTGCCAAAGGCGTAAAACACGGCGATGGCCAGGGCGCGGATCTCCAGCGGGAAGGTCTC
>NZ_AQOH01000260.1 GCF_000364705.1 Pseudomonas fuscovaginae SE-1
CAATAGCTGCTCTCTACATCGAGCCCCACCCACAGGAACATCTTGTTCCGGGGCATTAGTCGCACTGGTCAGTCATTCCCAGTTTTGTGCGGCTTGCAAGCCTCCGATTTGATCGATGGTTCCGCGAGAATCTAAACCGTCAGTTATCGGTCGACGGCGTAAGTTGCGTATATCCGTGAGGTCGTAGGATCGAGACGCTAGCTGTCTTTCCCCTGTGATAACGGTCTGGCCACGTGCTCCAGCGGCCGTCGTTCCGCCGCCACCCCCCAGATCGCCTGCACGCCTGCCGCTGCGATCATCAAGCCCGCCCCAATCAGGTAGCCGTACAACACGTTGGTGCGCTGGCCGGTCTCGATCAGGGCGCCGAACAGGGTCGGGCCGATCAGGCCACCCAGGCCGGTGCCGAAAGCATAGAACACGGCGATGGCCAGGGCGCGGATCTCCAGCGGGAAGGTCTCCGCCACGGTCAGGTAGGCCGAACTGGCCGCCGCCGAGGCGAAGAAGAAAATCACCACCCAGGCGATGGTCTGCTCGGTGGCGTCGATCATCTGCTGCTGGAACAGGTAGCCGCTCAGGCACAGCAACACGCCGGAAATCAGGTAGGTGCTGCTGATCATGATGCGCCGGCCGACCACGTCGAACAGCCGCCCGAGCAGCAGCGGCCCGCAGAAATTACCGAGGGCGAAGGGCAGCAGGTACCAGCCGATATGGGCCGAAGGCACGTCGTAGAAGTCGGTGAGCACCAGCGCATAGGTGAAGAAGATCGCGTTGTAGAAGAACGCCTGGGCGGTCAGTAGGGTCAGGCCGACCAGCGCCCGGCGGCGGTGGTCGACGAACAGACTGTGGAACACCTCGCGCAGCGGTGTGTGATCACGGGCGTGCAGGCGCAGCGCCGGTTCCTTTACCGGGGGCACCTCGATGCCGCGCTCGTGGTAGTGGCGTTCGATGTTGGCGACGATGCGTTCGGCTTCTGCCGGCTGGTTGTGGATCATCAGCCAGCGTGGGCTTTCCGGGATCCACAGGCGCATCAGCATGATGATCAGCCCGAGTGCCGCGCCAATGCCGAAGCACAGCCGCCAGCCCAGTTCGCCGCCGGCCACGTCCGGGTCGAGCAGGACCACCGAGCCGACCGCGCCCAGTGCGGCGCCGATCCAGAAGGTGCCGTTGATGGTCAGGTCGACCCAGCCGCGATAACGCGCCGGGGTGAATTCCTGGATGGTCGAGTTGATGGCCGTGTATTCGCCGCCGATGCCGGCACCGGTCAGGAAGCGGAACAGCAGGAAGCTCCACAGGTTCCAGGAAAATGCCGTGGCCGCGGTGGCGCCGATGTACAGGAACAGGGTGATGAAGAACAGCTTGCGTCGGCCCAGGCGGTCGGTGAGCCAGCCGAAGAACAGCGCGCCAAGCACCGCGCCGGCGATGTAGGTGGCGCCGGCCACGCCGATCTCGGTGTTGCTCATGGCCAGGCTGTCCTTGAGCGCTCCGGAGACGGCTCCGGCCAGGGTCACTTCCAGGCCGTCGAGCAACCAGGTGATCCCCAGCGCCAATACCAGCAGGGTGTGGAAGCGGGTCCAAGGCAGGCGGTCGAGGCGCGCGGGGATGTCGGTGCTGTAGCAGTGTTCGTCCGCCGGGGCGTCAGCCTGGTTTTGCAGGGCTTGGGTCGTCATGGTCACTCCTGTTCGCTGACGCTGTCTCTTAGCGATGGAGTGATGTGTAGGCCAGGGAGTTCAAAAATCTCTCCTGGGTCCGACCCGGGCGCCGTAAGCCTTGGGTGACAGAAAAAGCCAACTATTGAGTCAGTGCCGTTGCCTATCGTGATAGATTGATTCAACTCGCCGCCACATCCGCATGGCCTCTGGCGAGCCCACCAAGAGCGATCTACATGCAAGCAACGGCCCGCGAAGTTCATGTGCCTCCGGTTTTGCAGGAACTGCGAACCGGTACGGCCGAACGACATATCGCACTGGAAAAACGCCTGCCCTTTTTCTCCGATACCCTCGACCTGCCGGTCTTTCGACGACTGATGCAGGCCTACTACGGCTTCTACAGGCCGCTGGAACACGCCCTGCATGACAGCGGCGTGCTCCCGGCCGATTTTGATCTCGCACCCCGCCTCAAGGCGCAGACCCTGTACCACGACCTGCATACCCTGGGCCTGTCGGATGAGGCTATCGACGACTTGCCGAGCTGTCAGGCATTGCCGGTTATCGACTCTGGTGCCGCCTGCCTGGGCGTGCTGTACGTGCTGGAGGGGGCGACCCTCGGCGGGCAGATCCTGCGCCGGGAGATTGCCCGGCGCCTGGGCCTCGAAGCTGACAGCGGCGCGGCATTCCTGAACGTCTACGGGGAGTCGACCGGGCGGCGCTGGCGCGATTTCATCGAGTACTTGGGCAGCCACTCGATGGACGCGGACGAGCGCGAGGCGGCCGTCATCGCGGCGCAATCCACATTCAACCGTTTCGAGCATTGGCTCGAAAGTCGGGAGGTACTGGCATGACCCCGCAAGACCAGGAGGCATTCGAAGAGTTGCTGTCCAACTGTGCCAATGAACCGATCCGTTTCCCCGGCGCCATTCAGCCCCATGGCCTGCTGTTGACCCTGAGCGAGCCGGCGCTGGAGATCGTCCAGGTCAGCGCCAACGTCGAGACCCTGCTCGGTCGGGCGCCGCAGACGCTGATCGGCCAGCCGCTACCGGAGCTGATCGGCGATGAGCACACCGCCGCCGTGCGTGAAGCGTTGCGGCAGCCGGCGTTCTTCGATGCGCCGCCATTGCATTTGCAGCTCAACGGCACTTCGTTCGAGGGTTTGCTGCATCGGCATGACGGCGTATTGATTCTCGAACTGGAGATTCATGTCGAGAATTTCCGCTCCCTGAATGTGGCCGGCAACCAGGCCAACCTGGGGCGGATGCTGCAGCGACTGCAGGCGGCGACGTCACTGCAGGCGCTGTACGACATCTGCGTCAGGGAATTGCAGGCGATGACCGGTTACGATCGGGTGTTGATCTACCGTTTCGAGGAGGAGGGGCATGGCCAGGTGATCGCCGAAGCGTCGTCGCCGTCCATGGAACTGTTCAACGGGCTGTTTTTTCCGGCGTCCGACATTCCCCAGCAGGCCCGCGAGCTGTATCGCACCAACTGGCTGCGGATCATTCCCGATGCCGACTATGAGCCGGTGCCGTTGGTGCCCAGGTTGCGGCCCGACACGCAAACACCGCTGGACCTGAGTTTCGCCACCTTGCGCAGTGTGTCGCCGATCCATTGCCAGTACATGAAGAACATGGGCGTGCTGTCGTCGATGAGCATCTCCCTGCTCAAGGGCGACCAGCTCTGGGGCCTGATCAGTTGTGGCAATCGCCAGCCGCTGCATGTCCCGCATGAGCTGCGGGTGGCCTGCCAGACCATTGGCCAGGTGCTGTCCCTGCAGATCAGTGCGATGGAGGCGCTGGAGGTCAGCCGCCAGCGCGAAGCCAAGGTCGAGGCGCTGGCGCTGCTCAGCCAGGCGATGATCGAATCGCCACAAAACGTCTTCGACGGCCTGGCCCATGAGCCGCGAACCCTGATGGCGCTGGCCGATGCCGGTGGTGTCGCGATCATTGAAGGCAAGCAGTTGCACTGCCATGGCAAATGCCCGCAACCACAGGAAATCCGCGCCTTGCACCAGTGGCTGCAGGCATCCGGCGAGCCGGTGTTCGCCAGCCATCATCTGTCCAGCGTCTACCCGCCGGCCGCGGCTTATCAGCAGGTGGCCAGCGGCGTGCTCGCCATGAGCCTGCCCAAACCGGTGGAAAACGGCGTGCTGTGGTTCCGTCCGGAAGTGAAGGAGAGCATCAACTGGAGCGGCAACCCACGCAAGCCGCTGGATCTGGAAAATACCGAGACCGGCCTGCGCCTGCGTCCGCGCACGTCGTTCGAAATCTGGAAGGTCGAGATGGCCGGAATCTCCACCAAGTGGAGCCATGGCGACCTGTTCGCGGCGAACGACCTGCGTCGTTCGGCCCTGGAGAACGACCTGGCGCGACAAGTACGAAGGGAGCAGGAGGCGGTGCGCGCCCGCGATGACCTGGTCGCCGTGGTTTCCCACGACCTGCGCAACCCGATGACGGTGATTTCCATGCTCTGCGGCATGATGCAGAAGACCTTCAGTTCGGAGGGCCCGCATACCTCACGGCGCATCTCCACGGCCATCGACACCATGCAGCAGGCCGCCGGGCGCATGAACACGCTGCTGGAAGACCTGCTCGACACCTCGAAGATCGATGCCGGGCGCTACACCATCAAGCCGCAGAAACTCGATGTGGGGCAGATGTTCGAAGAGGCGCAGTCGCTGCTGGCACCGTTGGCGCTCGACAAGGACATCAGCATTTCCTTCGAGGCCGACCCCGAGCTGCGTATCCATGCCGATCCCGAGCGGCTGTTCCAGGTGTTGTCGAACCTGATCGGCAACGCGATCAAGTTCACGCCGCGCCTGGGTACGGTCGGGGTGCGTGCGCAGTCGTCCGGTGGTGACATCGTCTTCACCGTGCGTGACAGCGGCGAAGGCATTGCCCAGGAACATCTGCCACATGTGTTCAGCCGCTACTGGACGATGAAGGAGGGTAACCCGACCGGTACCGGCCTCGGGTTGTACATCACCCAGGGCATCGTGCATGCCCATGGCGGGCAGATCGTGGCCAGCAGCGAGCCGGGGCAGGGTGCCGAGTTTCGCTTCACCTTGCCGATGCTCAAGGAGGGGGCCTGACATCGGGCTCCGCTCTTTGGGTGACGCGGAGCGTCAGCGGCGGCATTCCCACGCTGGAGCGTGGGAATGATCAGCGGGATGTGGGGGGATCGGATGCAACGCTGTGTCTGATCAGCTTTGCGCGGACGGCGTGTCGCTCTGGCCGGCCTCTTCAGCCATCTTCAGGCGGTCGGCCTTGCTGATGTACTTGGGTTTGTTCTTCGGCGCCAGTTTGGCGCTGGCCTTTTTCGCATGGGCCTTTAGCAGTTGGCTGATTTTCTTGCGGCGGTTCATGTTTCGACTTCCTATTCCTTGTGGGAATGAAATGAATAAAAATTATAAATTTCAGTAATTATCATCTTCAGCATAGAGTGGTTTCAAGATGAATGGAGGCCATCATGAGACCGGAACCGCAAAGCTCCAGTGCGAAGTTCGATGTATCACGTGCCGCAGAATACGGCATTCAAAGCCGGGTAGCCCTGGCCGGCTACGATGCCTGTCATGAGTTGACGGCCTGCATCCTGGCGGCGAGCCTTTCGAGCGGACGCGCCGCGCGCATACTGGTCGTCGGCGTCGGTGGGACGGCGCAGGAAATCATCAACATGTCCGCCTTGGAGCCGTTATGGACGTTTGTGGGCGTGGACCCGGCGCCAGCCATGCTGGAGACCGCCGCAGCGAACCTTGAGGCCCATGGGCTGATGGAGAAGACACAGCTGGTGCTGGGGACCGTTGAGGACCTTGTACTCGACGAGCCTTTCGATGCGGCGACCCTGATCGGCGTGCTGCACCACGTGCCCGGCGATGAGCCCAAGCGACAGCTCCTGCGCTCGATCCAGGCCCGCCTCAAGGCCGACGCGCCGTTCGTCGTGGCATGCAACCACTACCGCTATGCCGAACAGCCGTTGTTGCTCCAGACCTGGGCCGAGCGCTGGCGGCAGCAGGGGGCGACGCCGGACGAGGTCAAGGCCAAGCGCGCCAGGATCATGCAGGGGGCCGATCCGCCCAGTTCGGAGCAAGCTGTTGGCACGCTTTTGCAGGAATGTGGTTTTGGTCCGCTTCAACGTTTCTTCAGCAGCTTGTTCTGGGGAGCCTGGGTGACCCATAAACAGGCGTGATCCTATGCGTATCACCGATGAAGCTGCGTTTCACTCCACGTAGCGCAGCCATAAGTACCGTCGACCGGAAATTGCCCCGGCAAAGATCGAAGCCAGGGCAATCCGGTTCTCTTCATCGACGTTGTAGAGCGCGCAGAAATCGCTCGCTACGGCTTCGGCTACGGACTCATCGGCCGGCTCTGCCCGCAGGAAACCGAGATAGGACGCGCCCACTCCGATCAATTCATAGCCATGTCTGGCGGCCAGGTGCTGCGCCACGGCATGGTTCTGCGCAGGGCTCAGGTCACAGGTGAAATAGCCGTTGGGAAAGGCCGCGAGCCCCAGGGATGAATGCTCGACTGGCACCACGAGGGCCGAGACGGGCTGGTCGAGCAGCGAGACCGGATCTTCCTGGTAGGCAACCCATTCCTGGATGGCCTCATCATCGAGGGTCAGGCCATGGGCGCAAGCGTCGTCGAATGAAACCGCGGCAACCCGCTCGGTGAAGTTGCGCAGGCAGATGGCGAACTCGGCCTTTGTCGTCGGATAGCCCAGGTACTCGCCATGCTCGAAACACTCCGCGGGCAAGTTGGCGATGTCCTCGTCCGTGGCATCGTCCAGGTCGATGCTGTGGCGCGCATGCCCTGAGGTGTAGCGGGCCTGGGGCAGGTCGTCGAGGGAGAGCAGGGGGATGAAACCGGGATGATTGGCGGCGATCATCCGATGGGCCTCGAGCAGGTCGTCCAGACTGGAGATAGCGCTCACGCTGTATTCGTCGCAGGTGCCGGCCGACGGGTTGTGAGGCATTGCGTTACCAACAAATTGGATGTCCATCGAGGGGCTACCTGCTCCATGTCGATACTGAAATAAGGGGGCGAGTGTCATGGCGGCGTTGCCGTCAAACCTTGTGGTGCTCCAGCAGAAAGTCGACGAACACCCTGACCCGGGCCGTCATCGCCGTACCCCCGGCAAACACCACGTGGATCGGCTCGCGGTCGCCGGGGTTGTAGTCCTCCAGCAACGGCACCAGCCGGCCACTCTTCAATTCTTCGGCCACCGAGAACGCACCAATCCGGGCAATACCTGCACCGAGCAGGGCCAACTGAGCCAGCGCCTCGCCGCTGCTGCACTCGATGCTACCGCCGATCTTCAGCGAAAAATGCTGCCCATCGCGCAGAAACGGCCAGTCGGGTTCGGCCCGGCGAAAGTTGAAGCGCAGGCAGTTGTGCTGCAGCAGGTCTTCCGGCTGGCGGGGCGTGCCGTGGCGCTCCAGGTATTCGGGGGAAGCGACCACGACCTGGCCGGTTTCGCCGATGCAGCGGGCGCTCAGGGGGCTGTCGGGCAGGTGGCCGAAACGCAGGGCGACGTCGGCCTGGCCGCCGAGGATGTCGACGACCTCGTCGCCGAGCATGAGGTCGACGAGGATCTTCGGGTAACGCGCGCTGAACGCCGCCACCAGCGGCACGACGGTCAGCCGGCCATGGGCGAGGGCGGCGCTGACGCGCAGGCGACCCTTGGGCACGCCCTGGTCGGCGATCGCCTCTTCGACTTCGTCCATGTCGGCGAGGATGCGCCGTGCACCGCGCAGGTACGCTTCGCCCTCGGCGGTGAAGGTCAGGGCGCGGGTGGTGCGCAGCAGCAGGCGGGTGCCGATGCGCTGTTCGGTGCGGGCGATGATGCGGCTGACCGCCGAGGGCGTCAGGCCCAGGGCCCGCGCTGCGGCCGACAGGCTGCCTTCCTGCGCCACCTTGACGAACACCTCCATCTCGCCAGAGCGACCGTTGAAATCCATTTGTGCCTCGTAAGCAAAGGTGATTGCCAGAAAAGCAGGCTACTGCGGTGAAGTTACGAATTGTAGCATTTGCCGCACAGATGAGGAGTCAATCACATGCGTATCAATCCCCCCCTTGTAGCGCTTTCCATCGGTGCCTTCGGCATCGGTGTCACGGAGTTCGCCCCCATGGGCATGTTGCCGAGCATTGCTGCCGATCTCGGTGTTTCCATTCCCGCGGCCGGCCTGCTGGTCAGCGCCTATGCGATGGGCGTCCTGATCGGCGCGCCGTTGATGACCCTGGCCACGGTCAGGGTGCCGCGGCGTTATCTGTTGATCGGCCTGATGGCGATCTTTGCCCTGGGCAACCTGATGTCGGCGATGGCCACCAGCTACGAAAGCCTGCTGGTCGCGCGGATAGTGACCTCACTCAACCATGGCGCCTTCTTCGGTGTCGGCTCGATCGTCGCGGCCAGCGTGGTTGCGCCGGACAAACGTGCGGGGGCGGTGGCGGCAATGTTCATGGGCCTGACGTTGGCGACTATCGGCGGTGTGCCGCTGGCGACCTGGTTCGGTGAACTGATGGGCTGGCGCACCGCGTTCTGGGGCATTGCCGCCCTGGGCCTGGTCGCGATGGTTTCGCTGTGGTTCGCCCTGCCCAACCTGCCGTCGCCGAAGAACGATGGGGTATTGACCGAGATCCGGGTGCTGGGCCGCGGTCCGGTACTGTCGGCGTTGGCGTTGACCGTGGTGGGTTCGGCGGCGATGTTCACCGTGTTCACCTACATCGCACCGATCCTCAGCCATGAGACCCATGCCTCCACGGCCTTCATCACCGGCATGCTGGTACTGTTCGGCGTCGGCCTGACCCTGGGCAACATGTGGGGCGGCAAGGCGGCGGATCGCTCGATCGACCGTACCCTGGTCGTCTCGCTGGTGGTACTGATCGCCGTGTTGCTGGCGTTCTCGGTGCTGGTACGCTGGCCGCTGCCGGCCGCGGTGGCGATCCTGGTCTGGGGTGTTGCCAGTTTTGCCCTGGTACCGCCGTTGCAGATGCGCGTGATGGAGGCGGCCAAGGATGCGCCGAACCTGGCCTCGGCAGTGAACATCGGTGCCTTCAACTTCGGCAACGCCATTGGGGCGGCGCTGGGCGGAGCGGTGATCAATGCGGGGCTGGGCTACCCGGCGATTTCCCTGGCCGGTGCGGCGATGGCGGCCCTGGGGCTGTTGATGGTGCTGGTGTTTGCCTGGCGCGCCAGGGCCGGTGTGGCCAAGGCCGAATACCGGGTCGATGCGGCTTGACGCGCAACGTGCAGTTTCGGACATTGCTGGCAACGCCATCCAGTTGACGGAGCCAGGGCCACGATGATCGACCGCGAACGACTCCACCGAGACGGTTGTATCCTGCTGCGCCAGGCGATTCCCATCCAGTGGCTGGATGAGCTTCGCCGCGTGTTCGATGCCGGGGTGAAACCCTCGCAGCAGTGGCCGGTGCCGCGTGGCCTGGACTGGCGCCATTCGCTGCTGGATCTGGAGGCCAGGGTCCAGGCCGTCTGCCGCCTGCCGCCGGTACTGGCGGCAGTCGGCGA
>NZ_AQOH01000261.1 GCF_000364705.1 Pseudomonas fuscovaginae SE-1
GAGCGCTTCTTCCTGTCCCAGGTCGAGGGGCGCGAGCCACTGGCCGGTGGTGGTCACCAACAGTTGCACCGCGATCTGTCGGCGCTGCGGCCGGGCGACACGGTCAATGCGCTGGTCTATCTCGATGATTATGGCCCCGGGAACGGTGCGACCCGCATCGTCCCCGGCAGCCATCGCCCTGAGCCCGCGGCGGCGGCGTTCGATTTCAATGACGAGTCCCACTCCGTGCAGGTTTGCGGCACAGCGGGCGACATCCTGGTGTTCGATGCCGACCTGGTGCATGCCGGCAGCCTGAACGCCAGCGGTGCTCGTCGGCGTACGCTGCTGGTCGGCTATTTCGCCGAGTCCCTGTATGCGTCCCATCTGCAGACCCTGGGCCTGCGCAGCATCCGGATGGAGACGAGCGAGCGCTTCGAGCCCATGGCTGTGGCGCCATCATCTCTCTCTTCGAGAGACCGCGTTTTGGAATGAATTGCGACTATTAATAGTAAGCATTACTATTAACAACCCGCCTTCATAGCCCGCCGCCATGAACTTCCAGCCACCGCGCAGACCCGGTTTTTTCGAGCACTACGAAGAATTGATCGGCACCTGGACCCGCCGTCTGCGCAACCGCCAGAAGGCCGAGGACCTGGCTCACGACACCTTCGTACGGGTGTTGGAAAGCAAGGCCGAGAGTGTCGAGCAGCCGCGCGCCTACCTGCACCAGACCGCGCGCAATATCGCGGTGGATGCCTATCGTCGCGAAGACCGGCGTGGCGCATTGGAACTGGAAGCGATCGAGCACAGCGCGCCGCCTGGCGGCGACCCGGAGCATTTCATGCACGCCATCCAGTTGGCCGATTCCATCGAGCGGGCCCTGGCCGAATTGCCGGTCAACTGCCGCAAGGCTTTCGTCTGGCAGAAGATCGAGGGCCTGAGCCAGGCCGAGATCGCCGAACGCCTGGGACTGTCCAAGAACATGGTCGAGAAGTATATGATCCGCACCCTGCGGCATCTGCGCGAACGCCTGGATGGCGCTGGGCAATGATGGGCAAGGCGATGCACACTTCACCCGGACAGGACTTTCCATGATGGATACCCGTGACTGCAACTGCGATCCCACTACGGTTCGCGACGAGGCCGCCGCCTGGTTCGTACGGGTCCAGGAGGCGCCGCTGAGCGCAGCGCAGCAGGCCGAGTTCGATGCCTGGCGTAACGAGCATGCCCTGCATCAGGACGAGTTCGATCTGCTCAAGGGGCTTTGGAGCGCTACCGACCTGTTGCCCCGGGCGCGTTTGCAGGCGCTGTGCGAGGCTGCGCCGGAACGTGTCCCGCGCCGACCGCTGCTGCGTTACGCAGTGGCGGCTGGGGTGGTTGCGGTAGCGGTAGGCCTGGGGCTGTTCAGCGGCCTGAATCACCCGGCGCCCTATAGCGCGACCTTCACCACGGTGCTCGGCGAACGCCGCCAGGTCGCCTTGCCCGATGGTTCTGTCATTGATCTCAACAGCCGCAGTCGGGTGGTGGTGAATTACGAGCGCGATCGGCGTTCCGTCGAGCTGGAGCAGGGCGAGGCGATGTTCAGCGTCGAGCACGACAGCGGCCGGCCATTCGTGGTGCAGACCGGTGTCGGCAAGGTGACGGTCACCGGCACCCGCTTCGACGTGCGCCGCGACCCAGCCCAGACGCGTGTGGTGGTGGAGGCGGGGACGGTCAAGGTGCAGGGGCGCAATGCGGGTGACGACCAGTTCGTCAGCCTCACCGCCGGCCTCGGTACGCGTGTCGACGCCCAGGGCAATGTCGCGGCGGCCCAGGCGGTCAATCCGGAAGAACTGACGGCCTGGCGCAGCGGCAAGCTGGTGTTCAACAACGCGAGCCTGGCCGAAGTGGTCAGTGAAGTCTCGCGCTATCGGGACAAGCCGCTGACGGTCGCCACTTCGGCGGTGGGCAACCTGCGCCTGACCAGCGTGTTCAAGGTCAACGACACCGATGCCTTGCTCAAGGCCCTGCCGAACATCCTGCCGGTGGCCGTGCGCAGCCGTGCCGACGGCTCGCAGGAAATAATTTCAAAATAGATTCAGGTTTTTTTCGAGTTCGTCGTCTTCTGTCCAACTGCAACTGGTTTGCATTAACAGCCGCATGCATTTGTGAACAACAGGACAAGGTCAGACGTGAACAACAACAAACCCAGCGCGCTTTACCAGGCGATCCGCCGTGCACTGCCCAGCTCCCAGGCCTTGGCCCTGGCACTGACGGTGGCCGGTGCGGCGACCCTGAGCCAGATGGCCCAGGCCGATACCGCCATTCATATCCAGGCCCAGCCGCTGGCGTCGGCCTTGAGCCAGTTGGGCCAGCAGACTTCCCTGCAGGTGTTCTTCAATCCGCAACTGGTGGCCGGCAAGCAGGCTCCGGCGGTGGACGGTAACCTGTCGCCGGAGGAGGCGCTGAACGTGCTCTTGCGCGGCAGCGGCCTGGACTACGACCTGCAGGACGGTTCGGTGACTCTGCGTGCGGCCGCCCCGGCCGCCAGCGGCTCGCTGGAACTGGCACCGCTGGACGTCAAGGTGGTGGGTGACTGGCTCGGTGACGCCGACCAGGCGATCGTGCAGAACCACCCGGGCGCGCGCACCGTGGTCCGCCGCCAGGCGATGGTCGAGCAGGGCGCGATGAACGTGAAGGACGCCCTCAAGACCGTGCCCGGCGTGCAGGTGCAGGAAAACAATGGCACCGGCGGCAGCGACATTTCCCTCAACGTCGGTGTGCGCGGCCTGACCTCACGGCTATCGCCACGCTCCACCGTGCTGATCGACGGCGTGCCGGCGGCGTTCGCGCCCTATGGCCAGCCGCAGTTGTCGATGGCGCCGGTTTCGGTCGGCAACCTGGACAGCATCGATGTGGTCCGTGGTGCCGGTTCCGTGCGCTATGGGCCGCAGAACGTCGGCGGGGTGATCAACTTCGTGACCCGGGCGATCCCGGAGAAATTCTCCGGCGAAGTCGGCACCACCCTGGAAACCACCCGCTACGGTGGCGTCAAGCACCTGGACACGGCGTTCCTCGGCGGCACTGCCGATAACGGGTTCGGCGCGGCCTTGCTGTATTCCGGAGTGAAGGGCCAGGGCTACCGCGAGAGCAACAACGGTAACGACATCAACGACGTGTTGCTCAAGACCCACTGGGCGCCGACCGATGTCGACGATTTTTCGCTGAACCTGCACTACTACGATGCCAACGCGGACATGCCCGGCGGCCTGACCCAGCAACAGTACGATGCCAGGCCGTACCAGTCGGTGCGCGACCATGACAACTTCACCGGCCGGCGCAAGGACATCTCCTTCAAGTACAAGCGGCAGGTGGATGACCAGACCCAGGTCGAGGTGCTGACGTATTACACCGACAGCTTCCGCGGCAGCAATATCGCCGCCCGCGACCAGAAGACCCTCGGTTCCTTCCCGCGCAGCTATTACACCATCGGTGTCGAGCCGCGAGCCTCGCGGGTGTTCGAGCTGGGTGAAACCAGCCAGGAAGTCAGTGTCGGCTACCGCTACCTGCGCGAGGCGATGCACGAGTCGTCGAGCCGGGTGGCGCTGGTCAACAATGTGCCGACCATCACTCCGACCTCCGACGGCCACATCTTCCAGGACCGGACCGGTGGGACCGAGGCCAACGCCTTCTATATCGATGACAAGATCGATATCGGCAAATGGACCATCACCCCGGGTATCCGCTTCGAACGCATCAATACCGACTGGCACGAGCGCCCGGTACCGGGCACCAACGGCGTGCCGGTGCAGGAGAAGAACCGCAGTGTCAGCAGCAACGAGCCGTTGCCGGCGCTGAGCGTGATGTACCACCTGTCCGATGCGTGGAAACTGTTCGCCAACTACGAGACCTCGTTCGGCAGCCTGCAGTATTTCCAGGTGGCCCAGGGCGGCAACGGCAACAGCACCGCCAACGGCCTGCAGCCGGAGAAGGCCAAGACCTACGAGCTGGGTACACGCTACGACAACGGCATCTGGGGCGGCGAGGTCACGCTGTTCTACATCGACTTCGCCGATGAGCTGCAGTACGTCAGCAACGATGTGGGCTGGACCAACCTGGGGGCGACCAGGCACCAGGGGATCGAGACGTCCGTGCACTACGACCTGTCGGCGCTGAACCCGGCGCTCGACGGCCTGACCGCGAATGCCGGCTACACCTACACCAAGGCCACGTCCCAGGGTGACATTCCGGGGTTCAAGGATCGCGACCTGCCGCTGTATTCACGCCAGGTGCTCAACCTCGGGCTGCGTTATGCGATCAACCGCTGGACCTACAACCTCGACGGCTTCGCCCAGTCGGCCCAGCGTGCACCAGGGACCGGTACCAATGCCGATGGCAGCTTCAACGGCAACTACATCACCCAGCCGACCGCTGATGGTCAGTACGGCAACATTCCCGGCTACATGACCTGGGACGTGCGCGGGGCTTATGACTTCGGTGCGCAGTTGTCGAACTTGAAGCTGGGGGCGGGGGTGCGCAACGTCTTCGACCAGCGTTACTTCACCCGTTCGAGCGACAACAACGCGGGAATCTATGTGGGTGAACCGCGGACGTTCTTCGTGCAGGCGAGCGTGGGCTTCTGATTCGCCAGCGTCTTTTACAGGGCCTGTAGGAACCGAACCTTGTGATGAGCGGGCTTGGTCGCGCTCGGCTGTGCAGCAGCCGTAAAACCCGGCAACCGAGTTGCACCTGATACTCCGAGGGTGCCGGTTTGGGGGCGCTTTGCGCCCCAGCGCGGGCAAGCCCGCTCGCCACAAGTCAGGCCTCGCCCAAAGTGGCTCAAACCCGCAGGATCCTGCCGCTGGCGGCCACGCCCAGCAGCATCAGGGCGATCAACAGGAAGGCCAGGCTCAGGCTGCTGGCATGGGCGATGAAACCGATCGCCGCCGGTCCTGCCAGGATGCCCGCATAGCCCAGGGTGGTGATCGCCGGTACGGCGATGCTTTCCGGCATGATCTTCTGCTTGCCCACGGCAGTGTACAGCACCGGCACGATATTCGAGCAACCGGCCCCGACCAGGGCATAGCCCACCAGCGCCGCCTCCCAGGCCGAAGCCAGGGTAGCCAGTGCCAGTCCGGCGGCGGCAGTGAGGCCGCCCAGCACGATCACCCGTTTGGCGCCCAGGCGCCGGACGATGGCGTCGCCGGTCAGGCGGCCGAGGGTCATGGTCAGGGCGAACGCGGCATAGCCGAGCCCGGCATAGGCGTCCGGCACCTGGCGCTCGGCGCTGAGAAACACCGCGCTCCAGTCCAGCATCGCCCCTTCGGCGAGAAACACGATAAAGCACAGCACGCCGATGAACAGCACCACGCCGTGGGGCACGGCGAAGGCCGGGCCCGTGCTTTCACTGCCGTAGGGCAGCAGGTGGGGCGCGGCCTTGAGCAGCGCCAGCAGCAGGAACAGGATCACCACGCCGATGGCGCCCAGCGGCGACAGGCCCAGGCCGAGCAGGGCGCTGACCCCGGCCGCACCGGCGATGCCGCCGAGGCTGAACAGTCCATGGAAGCCCGACATCATGGTTTTGCCGCTGGCCCGTTCGACGATCACCGCCTGCAGGTTGACGGTGGAGTCCACTGTGCCGAGCCCGGCACCGAACAGGAAGAGGCTGATCACCAGCAACGGTACCGAACTGATCGTCGCCAGCAGGGGCAGGGCGGCGCAGATCAGTAGCGTGCCGGTGGTCAGCACGCGGCGGCAGCCGAAGCGCCCGGCCAGGGCACCGGCCACGGGCATGGCGATGATCGAGCCGACGCCGAGGCACAACAGCAGCAGGCCGAGGGTGCCTTCATCGAGCCCGGTGCGGGCCTTGGCATAGGGCACCAGCGGCGCCCAGGCGGCGACGCCGAAACCGGCGATGAAGAAGGCGATGCGGGTCGACATCTGTTCCAGGCGGCCAGGGCGGGTGGCGGCGTGGGAGGTGAGGGCAGTCATGAAGAATCCTTGTCGGTACGGCGGTCCACGATGGGGTTTCTTGCTCTTGCTTTGGCTTTCTGTGGGAAACTCGACGGTTGTGCGCGGGCTTGAGGGCCTTTTCGCGGGCAAGCCACGTTCCTGCGGCCAGCGGTGTACCCCCACTTTGCGTTCGGCGTCACCCTGTGGGAGCCCGCAAGCCGGCTCTTGCAAGGGGATGTTCCAGGCGTTCGATGGCCGCGGGAGGCAAACAGTTCCAGCTCCTAGCGCAGGCGCCCGACGATATCGGCGATGCTGCTGAGCACATCCTTGCCCAGTTGCGCCGAGCGTCTGCCCGACCAGCCGGTCCGTGCGTCCGGGGCGTCGTCGTTGTCCTTGAAGGGCATTTCCAGGGTCAGCGACAGGCAGTCGTACTGCTGGCCGACGCTGTTGCAGGCCAGGGTCATGTTGGCCTCGCCGGGCAGGTCGCGGGTATAGCCGTGGGTGGTCTGGAAATCCCGGGTCAGGGCGCTCAGGTGGCTGCGAAAGTGCTGTTCCAGCTCGGCGATCCTCGCAGTGTAGCCCGGGTTACCCTCGCAGCCGGCGGTGAACACGTAGGGGATCTCCTCATCGCCATGGATATCGAGGAACAGGTCCACGCCATACTGGGCCATCTGCTGCTGGACGAAGAACACTTCCGGGCTGATTTCCGGGCTGGCGCTCTGCCAGGCGCGATTGAGGTCCTGGCCCATGGCGTTGGTGCGCAGGTGGCCATGGAACGCGCCATCCGGGTTCATGTTCGGCACCAGATACAGATCGGCGACGGCCAGCAGCGCATTCAACTGCGCGTCATCACGGCTCCGCAGGCGTTCGATCACGCCTTCCATGAACCATTCGGCCATGTGCTCGCCAGGATGCTGCTGGGCGATCAGCCAGACCTTGCGCTTGCCCGCCTCACCGTTGCCCTTGCGCAGCAACTGGATATCCCGGCCTTCGGCGCTCTTGCCGGTGGCCAACAGCTCGCTGCCGGCTAGGGTCAGGGCCTGTTCGATCAGCCAGTCATGCCGTTCACGGCTGTAGGGTTCGAAGTAGGCGAACCAGGCCTGTGGCTGCTCGGCCTGGAACTGGATGTGCAGGCTCTCGCCATCGAAGCGGGTGTCGGTACGAAACCAGTCATGGTGATTGTGGGAGGCAGCGGCACGATAGCCGGTCCAGGCCTTGTTATAGGAAGACTGGCTGGCGTTGGTCAGTTCGAAGGTATAGGACTGGCCCGGTTGCAGGCCTTCGACCTTGAAGTGGAACCACTGGAAGTGCTGGCTGCGGGTGTCCGGTTCGATGGCCAGCAGTAGGTGCCGCGGGTTGCTGGCGTCCAGTACCTGGATGTTACCGCTATCGAAGTCGCTGCTGATTTTGAGTGAGGGCAGAACCACGGTCATAGTCTGTGTACCTGAATATGATGTCTTGTGGTTGCTACTGTACACGGCGAGCGACTATTGGCCGAGGCATGTCAGACCTGACACGTGGAAGGGGGGCGTCTTCCCTGACGCTGGGTCAGGGTAGTGTTTATGATATTGATTCTCAAGTACTACGGTAATTTTTCAGCCCTATCGCCGTGAAGGGTGGCCTTTCATTGGCTGATGGTCCTTTGCTATCATACCCGTCATCGCGACTGCCCCGCCAAGATGGCAGCGTCCAAGTCTTCATTAGCCTGAAGCCGAACCCGTAAAACGGGTGCAAAAAAAGACCCGGCAAAAAGCCGGGTCAAAAACCGTGATTAGCCTGATGAGGAGATAATCCAGGAGTCCGACCTGAGGTCTCCAGGGTTATCGACTGATCTCGCGACCAGTTGCTTGCAATAATAATCATTATCATTTGCAAGTCAAATGTTTTCCTGCGCTTTCTGGAAATTATTTTTCCACTCCTCTCTCCAGACTTCGATTTCCTCTGTCATCGGCCATGATTCGGCGGTTATTCCCGTGCGCGCGTGTTACGGCGCCGGATACTGCACATTCACGGCGCGGTCGACCATGGCCTTGGCCATGTCGATCATGTGCACCACCGAAAAGGCCAGGTCGCGGGACGAGCCCTGCAGGGCGTCGGCTGCCTCATAGGCGGTGGCGGCGGCGCAGCGCAGCAGGTCGGAGGCGTAGACCATCGCTTCTTCGGCGCTGAGGTTGTGGCGTACGGCGAACAGCCGGTCCTCGCAGACGCGGCGAGGATTGCCCTCGGCAATCGAGCTTGAAACGGTTGGTTTCAAATAATAGTCGAGCGCCCGTCGGGTCGCGGGGCCGTCCCTGAGCGAGTCGTAGGGGGGCATGGGATCGATATCGGTTTTGGTCTTGGTGCTGGAAGTCATGGAGAGCCTGCCTTTGGAGGGAATCGAAACAGCAGATGCAGATTAGTACCAAACGTACTTTAATGCCTGATGCATATAATACATTTTGTGTATTGATCCGCCGAGTACAGCCCGTATTGTGCCGTCCATGGATAAATGGATTGCACTGGTGAGAGCCAAGCTGCGCGAGCTTGATCTCACGCAAGAAAAACTCGGAGAGCGCGTTGGGGTATCCCAGGGCGGTGTCGGTCATTGGTTGAACAAGCGCCGCCAGCCGGACCTGGAAACCATGAACAAGGTGTTCCTGGCACTGGGCCTCGGGCATCTGGAGATCGCGTTGGTGATCCGCGACCGTTCAGTGGCGGTGCAGTTGCCCGCCGAGCGCGATGGGCAGCCCTACGACACGACGTCGGCGTTCCGTTACCCGGTCAGTGATTGGCGCTCGGTGGTGCATACCCGCGAATCGGGGCACGATGACAACACCGTCGCCTGTTACGAAGTGGCCGATCACTACGCCTCGGGTGCGGCGTTCTGGCTGAAGGTGGCGGGGGACGCGATGACCGCGCCGCTGGGGATGAGCGTGCCGGAAGGCATGTTGATCCTGGTGGACCCGGACCTGGAGGCCGAGCCCGGCAAGCTGGTGATCGCCCGCCTGCGCGACAGCGAGGAGGCGATTTTCCGGCAGTGGGTGCAGGAGGGAGGCCAGGATTACCTGAAACCATTGACCCCGACGTATCCGAAGATTCTGTTTACCGACGACTACAGCATTATCGGTGTCGTCGTACAGGCAACAGCGAAGTTCTGACGTCTATCTGCTCCGTGGGACGCTGGAACTCGGCTGATGCGAGCCCGTTCCCACGAAGGCACTGCCCTCCACAGGTGAGGGGCAGGCCTTGGGGGAGCAGGTTCCGGAGAGACTATTGCAGTTCCACCAGTGCACTGCCTTCGGCAACCATCTCGCCTTCCTGGCAATGCAGCGCCTTGACCACCCCGGCCTGAGGCGCGCGGATGCTGTGTTCCATCTTCATGGCTTCGAGCACCACCAGTTGTGTGCCCGCCTCGACCGTCTGGCCAACTTCCACCAGGATACGGACGATGCTGCCGTTCATCGGTGCCGTCAGGCCGCCCTGGTGGCCGTGACTGGCCTCGACCGCGGTGATCGGCTCGAAGACGCTGATCGCCAGCAGTTCGCCCTGCCATTGCAGGTACAGCTCGCTATCGCGGCGGATCACCCGATGACGCCGGCGTACGCCCTCATGCTCGATTGACAGCACCTCCCCCTGCAAGGCGATGGCCGAAGTCGGCTCCAGTGTCACTGCCCGGTCTTCGTTGCGACAGCTCAGGTGCAGGACGGTTTCGCTCGGCAGTCCGCCGCGCAAGCCGTTGCGTTCGGCC
>NZ_AQOH01000262.1 GCF_000364705.1 Pseudomonas fuscovaginae SE-1
CAGGGCGAGGCCGGGTCGTCCGCGCGGCGGGTTGCGGGCAGGCTTTGCATCCAGGCCTGGGCCGCCACCTGCCAGAACTCGTCACCCAGCGGCTCGGTCGGCGGCAGCAAGTGGTCCTGGTAACGCGGGATGAAACCGGTATCCAGCTCCGCCGCGGCAAACGCCGGGTGGCCGATGATCCGTCGCAGGAATGCGACGTTGGTCTTGACCCCGCCGACGGCGAATTCATCGAGCATCGCCAGCAGGCGCAGGCGTGCCTGCTCGCGGGTTTCGCCCCAGGCGATCAGTTTGGCCAGCATCGGATCGTAGAACGGCGAGACACTGTCGCCCTCGGCCACGCCGCTGTCGACCCGTCGGCCCGGTCCGGCCGCCGATTCACGGTAGACCTCGAGGCGTCCGGTGGCCGGAAGGAAATCATTGCCCGGCTCTTCGGCATACAGGCGCACTTCGATGGCATGGCCCTGCAGCGGTACTTCCTGCTGGCTGATCGGTAGGGCTTCGCCGCTGGCGACGCGGATCTGCCAGGCCACCAGGTCGAGGCCGGTGATGGCCTCGGTGACCGGGTGCTCGACCTGCAGGCGGGTGTTCATTTCCATGAAGAAGAACTCGCCGCGCGAGTCCAGCAGGAACTCAACGGTGCCGGCACCGACGTAGCCGATGGCTTGCGCGGCACGTACCGCGGCTTCGCCCATGGCTTGGCGCAACGCCGGGCTGAGGCCGGGCGCGGGGGCTTCCTCGACGACCTTCTGGTGGCGACGCTGGATCGAGCAGTCACGTTCGTTGAGGTACAGACAGTTACCGTGTCGGTCGGCGAACACCTGGATTTCCACGTGGCGCGGCTTGAGCAGGTATTTCTCCACCAGCATCCGCGAGTCGCCGAACGACGATTGCGCTTCGCGTTGTGCCGAGGCCAGCGCTTCGGCCAGTTGGCCGGGCTCCTCGACCACTTTCATGCCCTTGCCGCCACCGCCGGCGGTGGCCTTGAGCAACACCGGGTAGCCGATGCGCGCCGCAGCTTCGCGGAACGTCTCCAGGTCCTGGGCCTCGCCATGGTAGCCGGGTACCAGGGGCACGCCGGCGGTTTCCATCAGGGCCTTGGCCGCGGACTTGCTGCCCATGGCGTCGATGGCCGTGGCGGGCGGTCCGAGAAAGACCAGTCCGGCGGCCTCGACCGCGCGGGCGAAGTCGGCGTTTTCCGAGAGGAAGCCATAGCCGGGGTGGATCGCCTGGGCGCCACTGGCCTGGGCGGCGGCAATCAGCTTGTCGATCCGCAGGTAGCTTTCGGCGGCCTTGCTGCCGCCCAGGTCGACGCGGATATCGGCCTCGCGGCTGTGGCGGGCGTCACGGTCGATGGCACTGTGCACGGCGACGGTGGTCAGGCCCATGGCCTTGGCGGTACGCATCACCCGGCAGGCGATTTCACCGCGGTTGGCGACCAGCAGGGAAGTGATCACGGGGGCGCTCATCAATGGGACTCCTTGGCAGATCCGGCTTGCCAGGCCGGCGGGCGTTTTTGCAGGAAGGCACGCAGCCCCTCCTGGCCTTCGGGGCTGACGCGAATGCGGGCAATGGCGTTTTCGCAATAGCGGCGCAGGGAGGGGGTGAGGGCGCCGCTGCCGACTTCGCGCAGCAGGTCCTTGCTCACCCGCATCGCCTGCGGGCTGTTCTGCAGCAGGTTGTCGATCCAGGTCTCGACCTGCCGGTCCAGTTCGCCAGTGGGGTAGCATTCGGCCAACAGACCGAGTTCTCGGGCGCGCAGGCCGCTGAAACGCTCGGCGGTGAGGGCGTAGCGGCGGGTGGCGCGCTCGCCA
>NZ_AQOH01000263.1 GCF_000364705.1 Pseudomonas fuscovaginae SE-1
GATCACCGCCGGGGCCAGGCCGATGCGCACTTCCGACAGGCAGAACTGAGCATCTTCGGCACCGATGGCCATGTCGCAGCAACTGATCAGGCCCAGGGCACCGCCATAGGCCGCGCCCTGCACCACGGCCAGGGTGGGCACCTTCAGCCGGGCCAGGTTGTACATCAGTTCAGCCAGTTCGCGGGCATCGTCAAGGTTGGTGTGGTAGTCCAGTTCGGCCGATTGCTGCATCCAGGCCAGGTCGGCGCCGGCGCTGAAGTGCCGGCCACGGGCACGCAGCAGCAGGAAGCGCAGGGTTGGGTCGGCCTGGACCTGATCCAGCGCGAGGATCAGTTCGCGGATCATCTCGGCGTTGAACGCGTTGTTCTTGCTTTCGCGGCTGAGCCAGAGGGTGGCGAAGCCGCGGGGATCGGTGTGCAGTTCCAGGGTGTTGAAGTCGGTCATGGTGATGGGTCCTGTGCTGCGTGGTTGCTGCCTTGTCTAAGGGGTTGCGGAGGTGAGCTGCCTGGACACGCTCTGTAGGAGCCGGGCTTGCCCGCGAATGGCCCCTTGAGATCGCCAAAGGCTTCGCGGCGGTTCGGCGCCCCGACAAGCCCGGCTCCTGCAAAAGGGGCGCGATGCCGCAAAGGGTGGTGCGGTACCGCCGACATCCCGTCTACATGCGGAACACCCCAAACCGGCTCGGCTCGATCGGTGCATTGAGCGCCGCCGAGAGGGCCAGGCCGAGGATGTCGCGGGTCTGGGCCGGATCGATCACGCCGTCATCCCACAGGCGGGCGCTGGAGTAGTAGGGATGGCCCTGGTGCTCGTACTGGTCGAGAATCGGTTGTCTGATTTCGGCTTCCTGCTGCGCGCTGAAGGCCTGGCCGCTGCGCTCGCTCTGCTCGCGCTTGACCTGCACCAGCACGCCCGCCGCCTGTTCGGCGCCCATCACGCCGATCCGCGCGTTCGGCCACATCCACAGGAAGCGCGGATCGTAGGCCCGCCCGCACATGCCGTAGTTGCCGGCGCCGAAGCTGCCGCCGATGATCACGGTGAACTTCGGCACCTTGGCGCAGGCCACCGCGGTGACCAGCTTGGCGCCGTGCTTGGCGATACCGCCGGCTTCGTACTTCTGGCCGACCATGAAGCCGGTGATGTTCTGCAGGAACAGCAGCGGGATGCCACGCTGGCAGGCCAGTTCGATGAAGTGCGCGCCTTTCTGCGCCGCTTCGGCGAAGAGGATGCCGTTGTTCGCCAGGATCGCCACCGGATAGCCGTGCAGGTGGGCGAAGCCGCAGACCAGGGTGGTGCCGAACAGCGCCTTGAATTCGTCGAGCACCGAACCGTCCACCAGCCGGGCGATCACTTCGCGCACATCGAACGGTTGCTTGGCATCGGCCGGAATCACTCCGTACAGCTCGTCGGCCGGGTAGTTCGGCGCGATCGGCGCGCGTTGCTGCAGTTCGCCGAGCTTGCGCCAGTTGAGGTTGGCGACGCTGCGTCGGGCCAGGGCCAGGGCATGTTCGTCGTTGTCGGCGTAGTGGTCGGCCACCCCGGAGACCTTGCAGTGCACATCGGCGCCGCCGAGCTCCTCGGCACTGACCACCTCACCGGTGGCGGCCTTCACCAGTGGCGGGCCGGCGAGGAAGATGGTCGCCTGCTGGCGGACCATGATGGTTTCGTCGGCCATCGCCGGCACATAGGCGCCACCGGCGGTGCAGGAACCCATCACCACGGCGATCTGCGGGATGCCCTGGGCGCTCATGTTGGCCTGGTTGAAGAAGATCCGTCCGAAGTGCTCGCGGTCCGGGAACACCTCGTCCTGGCGCGGCAGGTTGGCGCCGCCGGAGTCGACCAGGTAGATGCACGGCAGGCGGTTCTGCTGGGCGATGGCCTGGGCGCGCAGGTGTTTTTTCACGGTGAGCGGGTAGTAGGAGCCGCCTTTGACCGTGGCGTCGTTGGCCACGATCATGCACTCGACCCCCTCGACGCGACCGATGCCGGCAATCACCCCGGCGGCCGGGACGTCTTCGCCATACACCTCATGGGCCGCCAGTTGGCTGATTTCCAGGAACGGCGAGCCGGGGTCGAGCAGACGGTTGATCCGTTCGCGGGGCAGCAGTTTTCCCCGCGAGGTGTGCCGCTCCTGGGCCTTGGGCCCGCCACCCTGGCGGATCTGGGCGAGCAGCGTGCGCAGGGCGCCGACCTGTTCGAGCATCGCCGCGCGGTTGCCTGTGAACTCGGCCGAGCGCGGGTTGAGTTGCGTATGCAGGATTGCCATGTGCGCGCCCCTCAGCGGGTTTCGTTGAACAGTTCGCGGCCGATCAGCATCCGGCGGATCTCGCTGGTGCCGGCGCCGATCTCGTAGAGCTTGGCGTCACGCAACAGGCGGCCGGCGGGGAATTCGTTGATGTAGCCGTTGCCGCCGAGAATCTGGATCGCTTCCAGGGCCATCTGGGTCGCGCGTTCGGCGGTGTAGAGGATCACCCCGGCAGCGTCCTTGCGGGCGGTCTCGCCACGTTCGCAGGCGCGGGCCACGGCATACAGGTAGGCGCGGCTGGCGTTGAGCTGGGTGTACATGTCGGCGACCTTGCCCTGGATCAGTTGGAACTCGCCGATGCTCTGGCCGAACTGCTTGCGGTCGTGGATGTAGGGCAGCACCAGGTCCATGCAGGCCTGCATGATCCCGGTCGGGCCGCCGGCCAGTACCACGCGCTCGTAGTCCAGGCCGCTCATCAGTACCTTCACGCCGCCGTTGAGCGTGCCGAGGATGTTTTCCTCGGGCACTTCGACGTCATCGAAGAACAGTTCGCAGGTGTTGGAGCCGCGCATGCCCAGCTTGTCGAACTTGTTGCTGCGGCTGAAGCCTTTCCAGTCGCGCTCGACGATGAACGCGGTGATGCCGTGGGGGCCCTTGTCCAGGTCGGTCTTGGCGTAGATCACGTAGGTGTTGGCATCGGGGCCGTTGGTGATCCAGGTCTTGCTGCCGTTGAGGACGAAACGGTCGCCGCGCTTGTCGGCGCGCAGTTTCATCGACACCACGTCGGAGCCGGCGTTGGGTTCGCTCATGGCCAGGGCGCCGACATGTTCGCCGCTGATCAGTTGGGGCAGGTACTTGCTTTTCTGAGCGTGGTTGCCATTGCGGTTGATCTGGTTGACGCACAGGTTGGAGTGGGCGCCGTAGGAGAGGGCGACCGAAGCCGAGCCACGGCTGATTTCTTCCATGGCCACGACGTGAGCCAGGTAACCGAGACCGGCGCCGCCGTATTCCTCTGCTACGGTGATACCCAGCAGCCCCATTTCGCCGAACTTGCGCCACATGTCGGCCGGGAACAGGTTGTCCGCGTCGATCTGTGCGGCCCGTGGGGCCAGTTCCCGGGCGACGAAGCCCTGCACCTGATCACGAAGCATGTCGAGGGTTTCGCCGAGGTCGAAGTTCAGGGTCGGGTAGCTCATGGGGTCGCCTTTTGTTATGGGAAGTGGGTAAGTCGGGTGTGCGTTTTTGCTTACCTTTACGTTAACGTAAGCCTGATGGCGTTGGCTGTCAATCGGCCAAGGGCGACGAAATGAGCTGGGTTCGCGGGGGAGTGGGGTAGCGCAGGGAAATGGCCGAAATGCAGAAACACGAAGGGGAGCCGAAGCTCCCCTTGAATGCGTTTTGTATGCTCTTTTCTTGTTATTGAGGGGCGGTCTATTGTTGTTTTTGTCAACCGTGGCCCTTTACCGCTGTTTTTGTGCGACCCCCATCCGGGGTCAAGAGCAAACATATTTTTTTGAGCGCTGACCTGCCTTATCAGGAGATCCAACCAGTTCGGGAGCTACCTTGAGGTAGTTTTATTGTTCTCTGCCCGGTTGCGGGTGACCCGGAGGTTCCCTGAAAGCACACCTGCTCCAAAAGAATCTGTTAGCTGCGTCTCTGCCGTGTTGTTCTTGTTATGTCAGAGTCGTTACGTCTTATTTTTATTGGTTTGCTGCTTTTTGTTCTTGTTATGCCAGAGATATAGCAGGTGGCGTGCCAACTTTTTAAAATCCTTTAAAATCAATGGCTTGATGATTTTGTAGGACAATCTTCCGTCGGCGGAATCGCCAAATCTGTTCCCGTGTTACTCGTTTGTGTTTCCAGCCGGTAACACCCTGACACACTCAACCCGCCTGTCGCGCTCGTGCGACCCGCGACCCGGTAGCACGACCGAGCACGCCGCAGATTTCCTGGCCGGCCAGCAGCAGGCGATCGAGGTCGACACCGGTGCTGATACCCAGGCCGTCGAGCATGTAGAGCACGTCTTCGGTGGCAACGTTACCGCTGGCGCCCTTGGCGTAAGGGCAGCCGCCGAGGCCGGCGATCGAGCTGTCGAACACCTGGATGCCTTCGAGCAGGCTGGCATAGACGTTGGCCATGGCCTGGCCGTAGGTATCGTGGAAGTGCCCGGCGAGCTTTTCCCGCGGAACGCTGGCGGACACCACTTCGAACATCCGTCGGGTGGCGCCGGGAGTGCCGGTGCCGATGGTGTCGCCCAGGGACACTTCGTAGCAGCCCATGGCATACAGTTCGCGGGCGACCACGGCGACCTGCTCGGCGGCTACCGTGCCTTCATACGGGCAACCCAGTACGCAGGACACATAGCCACGCACGGTCACGCCGTGCTGGCGGGCGGCGTCCATGATCGGCGTGAAGCGCTCGAGGCTTTCGCGGATGGAGCAGTTGATGTTGCGCTGGGAAAAGGCCTCGGACGCGGCGGCGAACACCGCCACTTCCTTCACCCCGGCCGTCACGGCATCCTCGAAGCCGCGCAGGTTGGGCGCCAGGGCGGCATAGGTCACCCCGGGCTTGCGCTGGATGCCGGCGAAGACTTCGGCGGAACCGGCCATCTGCGGTACCCATTTGGGCGAGACGAAGCTGCCGACCTCGATATAGCCCAGGCCGGCCTCGGTGAGGCGGTCGACCAGGCGTACCTTGTCGGTGACGCTGATGGGCTGGGCTTCGTTCTGCAGGCCGTCGCGGGGGCCGACTTCGACCAGGCGTACGTGGGTGGGTAGGGACATGGGCGGTTACCTTGTTGAATGTGGGGGGCTGCCTTGACTGTCGGGCTCTGCCGCGGTGTTCCTGGTGGGAGGTGGTGTCTGGTCATTCGAGGGTCTGGGCCAGCGCCTGGATGCAGCGCTCCTCGGCGGTGTCGAGTTCCAGTTTCATCTGTTCGATGTCCAGCAGTTGCTGCTCCAGTTGGGCGCGGCGTTCGGCGATTTTCGCCAGCATGCTGTTGAGCTGCTTCTGGTTGCCGCCGGACGGGTCGTACAACTCGATCAGTTCGCGGCACTCGGCGAGGGAGAAGCCGATGCGCTTGCCGCGCAGGATCAATTTCAGGGTCACCTTGTCGCGACCCGAGTAGACACGTTCCAGGCCACGGCGCTCGGGGGCGAGCATGCCCTGTTCCTCATAGAAGCGAATGGCGCGAGTGGTGATGTCGAGCTCGCGGGCGAGGTCGGAGATGCTGTAGGTCTGGCTGCTCATGAGGGCGCTCGGGGAGGGGCATGGGGGATAAACTAAAGGCTGGTTGACGTATACGTCAAGCTGGCGGGCGTGCGGGCAACGGGTGTGTCCTCAGGAGGGTGAGGGGAGCTGCGCTCCCCAGCGCGGGCAAGCCCGCTCGCCACAGGCGCCCTCAGGCCTTGTCGAGTTTCTTCTCGTGTGCGGTGACCTGCTGGCACAGCTCGATGATCTGCTCGCGCATCCAGCGGTTGGCCGGGTCCTGGTCGGTGCTTTCGTGCCAGTAGAGGTGGGTTTCCACCGGCGGCACGTCGTTGACCGGCAGTTGGAAGTAGTGCAGTTCGTGCCGGCGGGCGAAGCGCTCCGGCACGGTCATGACCATGTCGGTCTGCTGCAGCACCTGCGAGGCCATCAGGTAGTGTTGCGAGCGCAGGGCGATCTTGCGCTGGATGCCCATCTTGCCCAGGGCCAGGTCGACGTAGCCCAGACCGTTGCGCCGGCTGGAGATATGGATGTGGGTCAGTCCCAGGTAGTCGTCCAGGGTCAGCCTGTCCTTGCCCGCCTGTGGATGGCCCTTGCGCATGGCACAGACATAGTGGTCCTCCATCAGTCGTACGTGGCGCACCTGCGGGTCGGTGTTGAGCGGCGCGTCGACGGCGAAGTCGATGCGCCCGGCGGCCAGTTCCTTGGTGGTCTCGCGGCGCTTGGACAGGAAACTCTCGATCGCCACGGTCGGCGCCAGGCGGCGCAGGCGCTGGAACAGCGGCGGCAGGATCACCGCCTCGGTGAGATCGGTCATGCTGATGCGGTAGGTCTTGTTCGCCTGCAGCGGGTTGAAAATGCGGCTTTCCTGGACCGAGGTGCGCAGCAGCGACAGCGCGTTGCGCACCGGGCCGATGATGTTCTGCGCCATTGGCGTGGGCACCATGCCCTGGGCGGTGCGCACGAACAGCGGGTCGTTGAAGGTTTCCCGCAGGCGCGCCAGGGCGTTGGATACCGCCGGCTGGGTGATGCCGACGATCTGCCCGGCGCGGGTCAGGTTGGCTTCGGTGTAGATGGCGTCGAAGACGATGAAAAGATTGAGGTCGACCTTGCTCAGATTCATTTCGCGGCGCTCTTATTGTCAGTATTCGATCAGCCGATCATATATCGGTGATGAATGTTAATACACGCCGAGAATAGCTTTGGTAAATTTTCGTAGCCAGTACTAGCATCGATCCCATGTCTCCAACCACCTGTTCAAGAAGGTAGCTGCCCATGGATTTCGCCTATTCGCCCAAGGTCCAGGAACTGCGTGAGCGTGTCACCGCGTTCATGGACACCTATGTCTATCCGGCCGAACCGGTGTTCGAGCGGCAGGTCGCCGAGGGCGATCGCTGGCAGCCCACCGCGATCATGGAGGAACTCAAGGCCCGTGCTCGCGCCGAAGGCCTGTGGAACCTGTTCCTGCCGGAGTCGGAACTGGGGGCGGGGCTGACCAACCTGGAATACGCACCGCTGGCGGAAATCATGGGGCGTTCGCTGCTGGGCCCGGAACCGTTCAACTGCTCGGCACCGGACACCGGCAACATGGAAGTGCTGGTGCGCTACGCCAATGAAGAGCAGAAGCAGCGCTGGCTGGAACCGCTGCTGCGTGGCGAGATCCGCTCGGCGTTCGCCATGACCGAGCCGGACGTGGCGTCGTCGGATGCCACCAACATGGCGGCCCGCGCCGTGCGCGATGGCGACGAGTGGGTGATCAACGGCAAGAAGTGGTGGACCTCGGGTGCCTGCGATCCGCGCTGCAAGATTCTCATTTTCATGGGCCTGAGCAACCCGGATGCGCCGCGTCACCAGCAGCATTCGATGATCCTGGTACCGGTCGACACGCCCGGTGTGAAGATTCTGCGCCCGCTGCCGGTGTTCGGTTACGACGATGCGCCACATGGTCACGCCGAGGTGCTGTTCGAGAATGTGCGGGTGCCCTACGAGAACGTGCTGCTGGGCGAGGGCCGTGGTTTCGAGATCGCCCAGGGACGTCTGGGCCCTGGGCGGATTCACCACTGCATGCGTTCGATCGGCATGGCCGAGCGGGCGCTGGAGTTGATGTGCAAGCGTTCGGTCAACCGCACCGCGTTCGGCAAGCCGCTGGCACGCCTGGGTGGCAACATCGACAAGATCGCCGACTCGCGGATGGAAATCGACATGGCCCGTCTGCTCACCCTGAAGGCGGCGTACATGATGGATACCGTGGGCAACAAGGTGGCCAAGAGCGAGATCGCCCAGATCAAGGTGGTGGCGCCGAACGTGGCCCTGAAGGTCATCGACCGGGCGATCCAGATCCATGGCGGGGCGGGGGTGTCCAACGATTTCCCGCTGGCCTACATGTACGCGATGCAACGCACCCTGCGCCTGGCCGATGGGCCGGACGAGGTGCACCGGGCGGCGATCGGCAAGTACGAGATCGGCAAGTATGTGCCGCGGGAGATGCTGCGCTCGCCGCGTTGATTGAGTGAACCCTTGTGGCGAGCTCTCCTTCCTGAGTGGGCCCGCTGGCGAACGGCTTTTGTGGCGAGCGGGCTTGCCCGCGCTGGGGTGCGCAGCAGCCCTGAAACCTGAGTCCGCGGTGTACCAGGCAGATTGATGCTGCCGGGTTCGGGGCCGTTTCGCTGCCCGGCGCGGCGGTGCGGCGTCCCGACAAGCCCGCTCGCCACAAATGTCGGCCGGACGGGAGCCCGTCGATCAGTAAACCCACACCTCGACCCGACGGTTCTTGATCCGGCCCTCATCGGCGGTATTGGCCGCCACCGGCATCTGCTCGCCGAAGCCGAGGATGTCGCGAAATACCACGCCACCCTTGAGCAACTCCCGGCGTACCGCCATGGCCCGCAGCCGGGACAGCAACCGGGCTCGTTCCGGGTCGCTCTTGGCATCACCGAATCCCACCAGTGTGACCCGGTCGTTCAGCTTGCCACGGTCACGCAGGTAGTCGAGCACCCGCTGCAGATCCTGGCGGGCCTTGTTGTCCAGACTGGCGCTGCCTTCCTCGAAACGGAAATTCACCGACAGGCGCTGGGCCTGCCTGGCGAGCGCCTGGTAATCGCCCGGCATCTGCGCACTGGCCTGCACCGGCATCGCCTGCACCGTCTGGGCGATGAAACCGTTGCTGGCGACGATCGCCTGGCCGGCCCGGCTCTGGGCGAATTGCACCAGTGACCGGGCCCACGGATTGCCGCCGTTTGGCGGCAGGTAGAAGAACAGCCGGCGTGACAGCGGATAATCCTCGGTGGCGATCAGGCTGGCGAGCGGCAGCATCGGTTGCGAGTCGCCATCGACGATCGCCACGGCCCTGGCCTGGCGTACGTAGGGCAGACCGATGAAACCGATGCCGGCCCGGTCCTGGCTCACGGCATCCGACAACTGCTCGCTGGACTCGAAGCGCTTGGCCACGTGGCCCAGCGTCTTGCCGTGTCGCGCCAGGACCAGCTCGCGGAAGGTGTCCCAGGTGCCGGACTGGTCATCACGGGCGTACAGGTGGATCGCTCCGCCGGTGCCGCCGAGTTCCTCCCAGGTTTTCACTTCGCCGGCGAAGATTCGCGCCAGGGTGCCGGTGTCGAGCTGCGCCAGCGGGTTGTGCGGATGCAGGATGATCGCCACGCCATCGATGGCGATCACCTGTTCGGCTTCGGGACTTTTCAGGTCGCCGAGGTTTTCCAGGGTCTGGCGTTCGCTGTCCTTGATGGGACGGGAAGCGGCGGCCAGGTCGGCGGTACCGGCCTTGAGGGCGGCAAAACCGGTGCTGGAGCCATGGGCGGCGACTTCCACCCGGACCCGTCGCCCCTGCGCGGTCGTTGCCAGGACCCGCTGTTCGTTGTCCTTGCCGGTGGCGGCGTCATGTACGCCGTGCAGGCCCTGTTCGACCAGCCAGCCCCTGACCAGCGCCGGTCCGAGCGTGGCACCGATGGTATTGGAACCCTGGATGCGCAACACCAGGCCATCGTCGGGTGGCGCGGGGAGGTTGGCCTGGGCCATGCAAGGCAGGGCGCAGAGAAGCAGCAGGTAGAGCGCGCGCGGCATGGGGCGGCACCTTGTGGAAACAGGAGTGCTGCAAGAATGAGTCAGTTAGATTGCAGAAAGATGACGATGCGCCCGAAGGGATTCTGGTGGCAGCCGGCTTGCTGGCGATAGCGTCCCGACAGTCGACACCATGATCGATTGAACCGGCGCCATCGCCAGCAAGCGGAGCGCCGCCCGGCCGCCTCCCACAGTGACGGCGCCTGGCCCGTACCGTGGGGGAGCAGGACTCACCGAAGCGTCGGATCGCCGTGAATAGGCCATCAAGTCTTGCCCCAAACCATGGAATCCCCCACAGGGGCGGGCAGGTTGTTAATGCGTGAATCAGCTCAGTTCCAGCCAGATCGGCGCATGATCGGATGGCTTTTCCATCCCGCGCAGCTCATAGTCGACCCCACCGGCCTTGACCCGTGGCAGCAGGCCGTTGGAAGTCATGATCACGTCGATGCGCAGCCCGCGCTTGGGCTCGTCCTCGAAGCCGCGGCTGCGGTAGTCGAACCAGCTGAAACGGTCGTTCGCCTCGGGGTGCAAGTGGCGGAAGCTGTCCACCAGCCCCCAGCTCTTCAGGCGCCCCAGCCATTCGCGCTCCTCCGGCAGGAAGCTGCACTTGCCGGTTTTCAGCCAGCGCTTGGCGTTGTCGGCGCCGATGCCGATGTCGCTGTCCTCGGGGGAGATGTTGATGTCACCCATCACCACCAGTGGCGTGTCGTTGCTGAAGCGGCTCTCCAGCAGTTGTTGCAGGTCCTGGTAGAACTTGGCCTTGGCCGGGAACTTGGTCGGGTGGTCGCGGCTTTCGCCCTGGGGGAAGTAGCCGTTCATGATGGTCAGCGGGTTGCCGTTCCCGTCGGCAAAGGTGCCCCAGATAAAGCGTCGCTGGGCTTCCTCGTCGTCGCTGTCGAAGCCCTTGTGCAGGCTCAGGGGCGCCTGGCGCGAGAGCAGGGCGACGCCGTAATGACCCTTCTGCCCGTGGAAGCTGACGTGGTAGCCGAGGGCCTCGATTTCCGCCTGGGGAAACTGGTCGTCGCAGACCTTGGTTTCCTGCAGGCCGATCACGTCCGGCTGGTATTTTTCGATCAGCGCCGCCAGCTGATGGGGTCGGGCGCGCAGGCCGTTGATGTTGAACGAGACGATCTTCATGGGCGGCAGTCCTGGCAAAACAGCGATGCTAGCCGACAAGTCGGATCCGGGCCAGCGTGGCGATAGGGCAAATGCGCTGCTAACGTTTCTGACAGACGTCGGCCGAGTCATCGATTTGAACTGTCAGACGGCGCCGGGGTTCGTAAAAGACAGCAGACCCTGCCCACGCAGCGTCCAGGGAGAGCGCCCGAAATGCCCGACACTCCAGAAACCACTGCCTCCATTCATCTGCTCGACGGCGGCTACTCGCGCGAAGCCCGCTCCCTGCTGTACCACGCCTATCGCCACGAGCCGACCTTCGGCTATCTGTTCGAGTCCGAGCGTGCCGGTTACGAGCAGCGCGTGCGGGCCACCGTGCGGGAGTTGGTCAAGCAGCACTTCTTCCAGGAGTTGCCGGCCATTGGCCTGTTGGTCAACGACCGGTTGATCGGTGTCGCCCTGATCGCGCCGCCTCTGCGCCGACTGGGCATTACCGAGAGTTGGGCCTGGCGCATGCGCATGCTGCTCAGTACCGGTTTCAAGTGCACCCGGCGTTACCTGGACTATCATCAGGCGGTACTGGCCTGCCTCCCGTCGACGACAGTGCATGTACTGCCGCTGCTGGGAATTCATCCGCAATTCCAGGGCCAGCACTACGGTGAACAACTGTTGACGGCAGTGCACAACTGGTGCGCCGAGGACGAGCATTCCCAGGGGGTGGTCCTCGATACGGGCAACCCGCGTTACCTGGAGTTCTACAAGCGCCAGGGTTATGAGGAAATTGGCGAGGTCGCTGTAGGACCTGTACTTGAACACGTGTTTTATCACGCCAACCCGCAGGTGTTACAAACAGCAACGGCTTGAGTGTCGAACTTTTAAACGCTGTCGGGGTTCTATGACGGTCCCCAGCCCGTGGTAGCATCCGCGCCTATGACGTTTTCAGGAAGAGTTATCAGCGGCCTGCTCCTGCTTGTCTACAGCATGGCGGCGCTGGCACAGAGTGAACTCGCTGTTCGGGTCAAACCGGCCAACGATGAGTTGAAGTCCAATGTGGAAGGCTATATCGGCAGCCTCGGTGATCGTGGCGAGCGTGCGCTCGAGCGCTTCAGCCGGGGGGCCGAGGAGCAGGCGAGGAAGGCGGCCCAGGCGCTGGGCTACTACCAGCCGCGCATAGACAGCGAGGTCGAGGGCGGCAAGACGCCGCGCCTGATCCTCAATATCGACCCCGGCGAGCCGGTGCACCTGCGCAACGTTACGCTGCGGATCGACGGGCCCGCCGCCAGCCTCAAGGCTTTCCGTGTTCCCAGGAGCGATGCGCTGCGTCCTGGCGCCGTGCTCAACCATGGTCATTACGAGGACGCCAAGCGGCTGATCCAGAACCAGGCCTCGCGCTACGGGTTCTTCAGCGGGCGTTTCACTTCACAGAAACTGCTGGTCGACCCACAGGCCGGTGTCGCCGATATCGAGCTGGTCTACGACAGCGGCCCGCGTTATACCCTGGGCAAGGTGCAGTTCTCCGGCGACACGCCGTTCGACGAGGACCTGCTGCAACGCATGGTGCCGTTCAAGCCGGGTGCCCCATACGACTCCGAACTGATCGCCGAACTCAACCAGGCGCTGCAATCGAGCGGCTACTTCGAGGGGGTGCGGGTCGACGCCGTGCCGACCGCCGCCACCGCCCAGGTGATTCCGGTGGATGTCCAGTTGGACACCCGCAAGCCGCGCACCCTGGGCCTGGGTCTTGGGTTCTCGACCGACGTCGGGCCGCGCGGCAAGGCCAGCTGGACCCGACATTGGGTCAACGGTGAGGGCGACAGCTACGGTATCGAAAGCGAAATCTCCGCGCCGCGGCAGAACATCGGCGTGTGGTACGACCATCCGCTGGACCCGCCGCTGACCGACAAGCTGCGCTGGGCGGCCGGCTATCAATATGAAGAGCTGGCCAACACCGACAGCCTGAGCAAGCTGCTCACCGTCGGCCCCGAATGGCACAGCAAGCTGCCCAATGGCTGGCAGCGGGTCATTTCGCTGAAATGGCAGCGCGAGGAATATCGCCTGGGTGACGACTCCGGTCTCAGTACCCTGCTGATGCCCGGCGTCAGCTACTCGTACCTGCGCAGCGACAACCGTATCGATCCGCACAACGGCTACCGCCTGCAGTTCGACGCCAAGGTCGCCAAGGAAGGACTGGGTTCGGATAACAACCTGTTGTACGGCACCGCCTTGCTCAAGGGCCTGACCACGGTCTGGGACAGACACCGTTTTCTCGGTCGAGTGCAGTTCGGTGGCAGCGCCACCAACGGCTACAAGTCGGTACCGCCATCGTTGCGTTTCTTCGCCGGTGGCGACCAGAGCGTACGTGGCTACGAGTACCAGACCCTGTCCCCGGAGAACGCCGAGGGCGATCGGATCGGTGGCCGCTACATGGTCGCCGGCAGCCTCGAGTACCAGTACTCCATTGCCGACAAGTGGCGGGTCGCGACCTTCGTCGATCAGGGCAACTCGTTCAATACCCTGGACTTTCCCAGCCTGAAGACCGGTGTCGGCATCGGCGTGCGCTGGGTTTCGCCGGTCGGGCCGATCCGTCTCGACCTGGCCCATGCCCTGGATGATCCGGGCGGTATTCGTTTGCACTTTTCCATGGGGCCTGAGTTGTGACGCGTGGTTTGAAAATCCTTGGCCTGGTGCTGGTTGCCCTGGTGCTGCTGGTGGTAGTGAGCGTGGCGATGCTGCTCGGAACCCAGGGCGGCAGTCGTTGGCTGCTGGCGCAGGTGCCAGGCCTGACCGTGGATCATTTCCAGGGCCGCCTGGGCGGGCAGTGGAGTGCCGACCAGTTGCGCTGGGAGCAGGATGGCAGCCGGATCGAACTGAGCCAGCCGCGCTTCGACTGGTCGCTGCCGTGCCTGGCCCGCTTGAGCCTGTGCATCGATCAACTGGATGTCGAGCGGATCGAACTGCACTTTCCGTCGAGCGAAGCGGCGACCGACAGCGGACCACTGAGTCTGCCGGATCTGAAACTGCCGCTGAGCATCCGCCTCGGCCAGCTGCGGATCGGCAGCCTGCTGCTCGATGGCAGCGAGCAGTTTCGCGAGCTGCAACTGGCAGCCCACTGGACCGCTGCCGGGCTGCAGATCGATACCCTGCATGTGCGTCGTGACGCGCTGAACCTGGAACTGTCCGGCCTGTTGCAGCCGGTGGCCCAGTGGCCGCTGGCCTTGCAGGGCCGCCTGGTGTTGCCGGCCCCCGGCAATGCACCCTGGTCGCTGGCCCTGGATATCCAGGGCGACCTGCTCAAGACACTGAACCTCAAGGCCGACAGCAGCGGCTATCTGCAGGGGCAACTGAGCGGGCGGTTGCAGGCCCTGGCGGACAACCTGCCGGCCCAGGTCAGGATCACTGCCGACGGTTTCAAGGCCAGCACCGACCTGCCGGATACCTTGCAACTCAACCAGCTGGAACTGACCGGCAAGGGCGACCTGAAGAATGGTTATCAGTTGCAGGGCAAGGCCAGCCTGCCGGCCGAGCAGGGGGCCGTCGGCCTGCTGCTCAACGGTCGGGTCGATGCCAAGGGCGCGCAGATCGCCGCGCTGGAGCTGGATGCCGGCCGCGACCAGCACCTGAAGGTCAGTGGTCAACTGGACTGGCAGAAGGGTTTCAGCGTCGACGGCAATGTCGACTGGCTGGATTTCCCCTGGCACCGCCTGTATCCGCTGATCGATGAGCCGGCGGTCAAGGCGCGGACCTTCGTCGGTGAAGTGCACTACACCGACGGCAATTACCTGGGCAACTTCAAGGCCGACCTCGACGGCCCGGCCGGGCATTTCAGCCTGCTCAGCCCCTTCAGCGGCGACCTGCAGCAGATTGCCCTGCCGCAGCTCGAATTGACCGCCGGGCAGGGCAGGGCCACGGGCTCGCTCAAGTTGCAGTTTGCCGATGGGGTGGCCTGGGACACCGCCTTGGACCTCAGCGCGCTCAACCCCGCCTATTGGGTGGCGGAGTTGCCCGGCACCCTGGCCGGGCCGTTGCGCAGCAAGGGAGAGCTGCGCAACGACAAGCTCGACCTGAGCGCCGATATCGACCTCAAGGGCAAGCTGCGCGGGCAACCGGCCGTGCTGCAGGCCAAGGCCGCTGGCAGCGGCGAACAGTGGACGCTCGGTGCGCTGGAGATTCGCCTGGGCGACAACCGCATCACCGGCAGCGGACGCCTGCAGCAGCAACTGGCCGGCCAGCTCGACTTGAACCTGCCACGCCTGGGGCAGCTCTGGCCGCAGTTGCGGGGTCAGCTCAAGGGGCGCGTCGACGTCGCCGGCAGCCTCAAGGCGCCACAGGGCAAGGCCAGCCTGCAGGGCCAGCAACTGGCATTCGCCGACAATCGCCTGCAGGGCCTGAGCCTCGAGGCCAGCCTCGACAAGGCTCAGCGTGCCCGCCTGGAGCTCAAGGGCAACGCGATCCAGGTCGGCGAAACCGATCTGGGCAACCTCTTGGTCAATGGTGACGGCGACCTCAAGCGCCAGCAGGTCAAACTGGACTTGCAGGGCCCGCTGTTGAAGCTGGCCCTGGCGGCCGACGGCACCCTGGACCGGGGCAATTGGCGCGGTCGCCTGGCCTCGGGCGACATTCGTACCGGCGGGCAGGATTGGCGGCTGCAGGCCCCGGCGAAGCTCGAGCGCCTGGCCGATGGCCGCTTGACGTTCGGCGCCCACTGCTGGGCCTCCGGTGACGCCAGCCTGTGTGGCGAGGATCAGCGACTGGCGCCTGAGCCCAGATTGCGCATGCACCTCAAGCAGTTCCCACTGGAAAGCCTGGCGCAGTGGATGCCACGCGACTTCGCCTGGCAGGGCCGGCTCAACGCCGATCTGCAACTGGACCTGCCGGCCAGCGGCCCGAAAGGCCGGATCATGGTCGACGCCAGTGGCGGCACCCTGCGTGTTCGCGAGAAGCGCCGCCAGTGGCTGGATTTCCCCTATGAAACCCTCCGCCTGACCAGTGAGCTGACCCCCCGGCGGGTCGATACCAGCCTGGACTTTCGCGGTGGCAAGCTGGGCGAACTGATGCTCCAGGCGCAGATCAATCCGCTGGCGAAGAACAAGCCGCTGAGCGGCGACTTCCGTCTCAGTGGTCTCGACCTGGCGGTGATCCGGCCGTTCGTGCCGATGGTCGAGAAGCTCGCGGGGCGCCTGGATGGCAGCGGGCGCCTGTCGGGCGGGCTGCTGGCGCCGCAGGTCAACGGCAACCTGATGCTCAGCGATGGCACGGTGTCGGGGCCGGAGTTGCCGACCACCATCAGCGACCTGCGGGTCCAGGCGCAGATCGCCGGGGAGAATGTCCAGCTCAACGGCAACTGGAAGGGCGGTGAGTCGGGGCAGGGCAGCTTGAGTGGGCATATCGGTTGGGCCGAAGCCCTGGCCGTGGACATCGCGCTCAAGGGCGAGCAGTTGCCGGTGAACGTCGAGCCCTACGCGGCGTTGCAGGTGGCCCCTGACCTGCACATCACGATGCATGGCGACAAGCTGGCGATCGCCGGCAAGGTGCTGGTACCCAAGGGTGAGATCACCGTGCGCGAGTTGCCGCCGTCGACGGTGAAGGTCTCCGATGACACGGTGATCGTCGGGCACCAGACCGAAGAGGGCAAGCCACCGCTGGCCATCGCCATAGATATCGATGTCATCGTGGGGCAGGACAGGCTCAGCTTCAGTGGCTTCGGCCTGACCGCGACCCTGCAGGGGCAGGTGCACATCGGTGACAACCTCGACACCCGTGGCGAGCTGCGTTTGAATGACGGGCGTTACCGCGCCTACGGCCAGCGCCTGAGTATCCGCCGTGCGCGCCTGCTGTTCGCCGGGCCGGTCGACCAACCCTATCTGGATATCGAGGCGATTCGCCAGACCGGTGATGTGATCGCTGGCATCCGCCTGAGCGGCAGCGCCGAGCAGCCAACCACGCAGATCTTCTCGGAACCGGCGATGAGCCAGGAGCAGGCGCTGTCCTACCTGGTGCTGGGGCGTCCGTTGAGCACCACCGGAGAAGACAACAACATGCTGGCCCAGGCGGCGCTGGGGCTGGGGTTGATGGGCAGTTCGTCGGTGACCTCGGACCTGGCGAACAAACTTGGCGTCAAGGATTTCGAGCTGGATACCCAGGGCAGCGGCACCAAGACCGCGGTGGTCGCCAGCGGCAAGATCACCGAGAAACTGAGCCTGCGCTACGGGGTCGGGGTGTTCGAGCCGGCCAACACCATCGCCTTGCGCTACCTGTTGACCAAGCGGGTGTACCTGGAGGCGGCGAGTGGCGTGGCCAGTTCGCTGGATATCTTCTACAAGCGCGACTTCTGAGGTGATGTTGTCGCAGCCCTGTGGCGAGCGGGCTTGCCCGCGCTCGGCTGCAGGGCAGCCGCAAACCCGACGACTCGGTGTGCCAGTCATCCTCGGGGGCAGGTCGTGGGGCCGCCTGGCGGCCCGCGCGGGCAAGCCCGCTCGCCACACAGGGTCGCGGCTGCCTGGGATTCAGCGATTGAGCCCCAGCATCACCGCCGGCGCATAACGACTGCCGGCCGCCGCGTCCAGCGGGAACACCTCGTCCAGCGCCTGCAGTTCGGTCACGCTCAATTGAACCTGCAGGGCGCCGACGTTCTCCTCCAGGTACTTGCGCTGGCGGGTGCCGGGAATCGGGATCAGGTCATCACCCTGAGCCAGCACCCAGGCCAGGGCCAACTGCCCGGTGCTGACGCCTTTCTCCGCCGCCAGCGCCTGGACCTGCGCCACCAGTTGCAGGTTCCTGGCGAAGTTCTCGCCCTGGAACCGTGGGTTGGTGCGGCGGAAGTCATCGGCGGCAAAGTCCTCCGGGGTTTTCAGCGCGCCGGTTAGGAAGCCGCGGCCCAGCGGGCTGTAGGGGACGAATGCGACGCCCAGGCGCTGGCAGGCCTGCAGGCAACCGTTGTGTTCCGGGTCGCGGCTCCACAACGAGTATTCGCTTTGCAGGGCGCTGATCGGATGAACCTTGTGTGCCCGCTCCAGGGTACTCGCCGAGGCTTCGCTCAGGCCCAGGTAGCGGACCTTGCCGGCCTTGACCAGCTCGGCCATGGCGCCAACGGTCTCCTCGATCGCCACGTCCGGATCGACGCGGTGCTGGTAGTACAGGTCGAGGGTTTCGATGCCCAGGCGCTTCAACGTGCCGTCGATGGAACTGCGCACGTAGTCCGGCCGCCCGTTGACCCCGCGCAACGCCGGATTGGCCGGGTCGCGCAGGATGCCGAACTTGCTCGCCAGGAACACTTGGTCGCGCTTGCCGGCGATCGCCTGGCCGATCAGTTCCTCGTTGCGATAAGGGCCGTAGATGTCGGCGGTATCGAGCAGGGTCACACCCAGTTCGAGGGCGCGGTGCAGGGTGGCGATGGCCTCGCCGGTGTCGTGGCTGCCACTGGTGTAGAAGTCGCTCATGCCCATGCAGCCCAGGCCGATCGCGGATACCTGCGGGCCGTTTTTTCCCAGTTGACGCGTTTGCATCGCGGACACTCCGGTGATGTGAAGAGGGCTCCATTGTGTTCGTCGATAAAAAGCCGATAAAGCGGTTTGAGTTACTATCACTATTAGTATTTTCTAAACAATCCATGCAACGAACGGATAGCCAATGGACCGTTTCAACGCCATGCGCGTGTTCACCCGGATCGTCGAGCTGGGCGGTTTTGCCAAGGCGGCGGACAGCCTGCAACTGCCGCGGGCCTCGGTGACCATCCTGGTCAAACAACTGGAAGCGCACCTGGGCGTGCAGTTGCTGCACCGCACCACCCGCCAGGTCAGCACCACCCTCGATGGCGAGGCCTACTACCAGCGTTGCGTGCAACTGCTGGCGGATCTCGAGGAGACCGAGGCGGTGTTCCGCGCGTCACGCCTGAATCCCCGTGGCACGCTGCGGGTCGACATGCCGGCGGCCATCGGCCGGCTGATCGTGATCCCGGCGTTGCCGGAGTTCACCGAGCGTTACCCGCTGATCGAGCTGGAGATCGGCTTGAGCGACCGCCCCGTGGACCTGATCCGCGATGGTGTCGATTGTGTGCTGCGCGGTGGCGCGGTGCTGGATGAGTCCCTGGTGGCACGGCCGCTGGCGACCATCGAGCAACTGATCTGTGCCAGCCCGGCCTATCTGCGCGAGCAGGGCGTGCCGCAGTCGCTGGAGGCGTTGTCCGGGCATCGGATGGTCGAGTATTTTTCCAGCGTCAGCGGCAGGCGCTTTGGCCTGGAGTTTCTCCGGGAAGGACAGGTGGAGGAGCTGCATCTGCCCAGGCACATTTCGGTGAGCAGTGCCGATGGTTACCTGGCGGCGTGTGAGGCCGGGTTCGGCCTGGTGCAGATTCCCTACTACCACGTGATCGAGCAACTGCGTGACGGGCGTCTTTGCGAAGTGTTGCCGGGAGCGCCACAACCCGGCTTGCCGTTGGCAGCGCTGTACCCGCCGCATCGGCAACTGTCACGGCGGGGGGG
>NZ_AQOH01000264.1 GCF_000364705.1 Pseudomonas fuscovaginae SE-1
CGTCGACTGGCTGGTGGAGGTGTGTGCCCGGCCGGGTATCGGTTTCAAGCGATGAGAGAGGAGGGAGCAGAAACGAAAAGGGTGAGCCGTTGGCTCACCCGTGGATGTCAGCGGTGGTAGTAACCAGGGCCGCCACCGTAATAGCCGGGGCCGCCGCCGTAGTAGCGGTGGTCATGCCAGCCGCCGTGATCGCGCGGCATGATGATGCAGCCGCTCAGTGACAACAGGATCAACGCAGGAATCAGCAGTGTGATTCGACGAAACATGGACACATCCTCATGGTTAAAGGCGGGCAGCGAAAACTCATGCTCGCCTGTATCATGAGACTGCGTTTTGGTCGGCTTATTCGTCGGGCGCTGTAGGTGCTTGGCATGAAAGACGATACAAGGCGGATACATTTCACTCCAGGCCTGTGCGTTTCAGGCTGTTTTCAGGATACATGCAATGACCCAGGCACAACGTTTGAAATACTCGATTCTGGTCGTCCTGGTAGTGCTGGGGATCATGTTCGGTCTCACCTACCTGCAGAACGCCGGCGTGATCAGCGAGAAGCTGTTCCAGTACATCGCGATTGGCGTGGCGGTGGTGGTGGTGATCATCAACGGCGTGATGCGCCGCAAGGTCAAGCCTTGAAGCGTTGAGGGCGGCGGGCACCATCCCGGCGGCGGCCGGCCGGCTGCGGTGGTGTCGCTAGGCTGGGTAAAAACGCGGCGAGCCGGAACCGCGTTGACCGGTGTTCAATCCTGCTGTTCCAGTGCCACCAGGGCATCGGGGTGCAGGCTGTAGGTCTTGTCGCCGTTGAGCACCACGACACCTTCGCCGCACAGGCGCTTGAGCACTTCGCGCACACTGAGAAAGGACAACGGAATGTCCAGTTCCAGCAGGTGGCCGTGAACACCACGCACGCCCAGGCGTCGCGGGCCGCCTTCGGCGTTGAGCAGGGCATCGATCACCTTCAGGCGGATCAGGCTGGTGCGCAGGCCGAAGTGCTTGAGCAGTTGGCGAATACGCTCGTTGCCATTGCGCTCGGCAGGTTTGGCAAACATGGCGCCCGAGCTGTAGGTTGGATCGCGTTGCAAGGAAATACCGTCCGTTGGCCTGTGCTGGTCGTACATGCGAAAAACTCCTTTTCAGAGGCTGATCAGGAAAGTGAAATCTGCTCTCTTTGAATAAAGACGAACGAGACGGATAAATCATGAAGCCTCATATGTCGAAAATTTGTCGGCATCAGGTCACGGCCATGTTTCAGGGCTGAACCGCAGCTGTCTGACCGGCTAAATTTTTGCAGTTCCATTCGTTTCCAAGGGCAGGCATCGGCTGCCCTGTGCTTTGGCGTGGGCGCCGGTTTTTCCAGGCGCCCGGATCTGATTCAGCCCCGCGCGGCCTGGTATTCGACGGTCTTATCAGGAGTCTGCGTGATCATTTCCCGGCCATTTCCCAGGTATTGTCTTGCAACGTTGTTGATCGGCCTGAGCGTCGGCGTCCAGGCCCGTTCCCAGGTGGCGGATACCCAAGGGGTTCAACTGAGTGCCGATATCCGCCGTACCACCTTCGGTGTCCCGCATATCCGGGCCACCGACGAACGTGGCCTGGGCTATGGCATCGGCTATGCCTATGCCCAGGACAACCTGTGCCTGCTGGCCAATGAAATCGTCACGGTCAATGGCGAACGCTCGAAGTTCTTCGGCCCCCACGAGACGACGATCGAGCAGCGGGACAATCTCGCCAGTGACCTGTTCTTCAACTGGTTCAATACGCCGGCGGCGGTGTCCTCGTTCTGGCAGGCGCAGACCCCGGAAATCAAACAGCGGGTCGAGGGCTATGTCGCCGGTTACAACCGCCTGTTGCGCGAGCGCCAGGCCGAAGGGCTGCCGGGGCAATGCCAGGGTGGCTGGGTACGGCCGATCACCGTGCTCGACCAGGTCAAGCTGACCCGCCGTCTGCTGGTCGAGGGCGGCGTCGGGCAGTTCGTCGAGGCCCTGGCTGCGGCTACTCCACCCGAACAGACCGCGCAACGGCCGTCGCCGGCGTTCCAGGTGGCTGCCGCGCGCATGCAGCGGTTCGCCCTGGACCGTGGCAGCAACGGTGTGGCGATCGGTGGCGAGCGCTCGTTCAACGGTCGCGGCCTGTTGCTGGGCAATCCGCATTTCCCGTGGGTCGGCGGCATGCGTTTTTACCAGATGCACCTGACCATCCCCGGCCGGCTCGATGTGATGGGCGCGGCGCTGCCTGGCCTGCCGCTGATCAACATCGGTTTCAGCCGGCACCTGGCCTGGACCCATACGGTCGATACCTCCAGGCACTTCACCCTGTATCGCCTGCAACTGGACCCCAAGGACCCGACCCGCTACCTGCTCGATGGCAAGTCCACGGCCATGGACAAGCTCCAGGTGACCGTCCAGGTCAGGCAGGAGGACGGCAGTCTGAAGCCGGTCTCGCGGCAGATCTACAGCTCGGTTTTCGGCCCCGTGGTGCAATGGCCGGGCAAGCTCGACTGGAACCGGGAGGTGGCGTTCAGTCTGCGTGATGCCAACCAGGACAACGATCGGGTGCTGCGGCAGTGGGCTGAAATGAATCGCGCCGACAGCCTCGAGGCGTTCCAGGCGGCGGTACACCGGATCCAGGGGATTCCGTGGGTCAACACCCTGGCGGTGGATGACCGTGGGCAGGCGCTGTACATGAATTTGTCGGTGGTGCCGAACGTGGACGCCGACCAGTTGCGCGAGTGCAGCGATCCGCGTGTCGGCTACGAGATGATCGTGCTCGACGGTTCGCGCCGTGGCTGTGCCTGGCGTGTCGCTGCGAATGCCGCGCAGAAGGGGATTTTCCCGGCGAACCGCCTGCCGCAACTGGAGCGCGGCGACTATGTGCAGAACTCCAACGACTCGGCGTGGATGGTCAACCCGGTGGCGCCGCTCAAGGGCTTTTCGCCGTTGATCAGTCGCGAGGACCAGCCGTTGGGGCCCCGCGCACGTTTCGCCCTGGAGCGCCTGGAGCGCTTGAACCAGGCTGGGCCGGTCAAGGTCGAGGACCTGCAGGCGATGGTAATGGACAATCAGGTCTACCTCGCCAGCCAGGTGTTGCCGGATCTGCTGCGGTTCTGCAGTGCGGACCTGGGGGTGGACGCCGCGACCCTGGCGCCACTGTGTGCCAGTCTCAAGGGCTGGGACCAACGGGCCAACCTGGATAGCGGCGTGGGCTTCGTGCACTTCCAGAATGTCATGGCGCAGTTGCTCGAACAGGAGGATATCTGGCGCATCAGGTTCGACCCGGCCAACCCCCGGCATACGCCGCGCGGGCTGAACATCGGGCGTGCGGAAGTGGCCAGGGCCGTGCGCGAGGCGATGCTGGCGTCGGTGGCGAGCGTGGACAAGGCGGGACTGACGGCTGACACGCATTGGGGCGATGTCCAGCAGGCTGGCCTGGGCGGGCACCCGGTATCGGTGCATGGCGGGCCGTCGACGCTGGGCGTGTATAACGCGATCCAGAGTGTGCCCGCCGAGGGCGGCAAGCGGGAGGTGATCAGCGGCACCAGCTATCTGCAGGTGGTCAGCTTCGATGAGCAGGGGCCACGAGCGGTGGGCCTGCTGGCGCCGTCATTGTCCAGCGATCCGGCTTCGGCGCATTTTCGTGACCAGACCGAGGCGTTCTCGCAGAAGGCCTGGAGTATGCTGCCGTTTACCGAGGAGCAGATCAGGGCTGACAAGGAGTATCGGCTGCAGGTGATTGGCGAGAAGTACTGAGGCAGGCCTTGCGATAGTGCTACTGCCACGCTGTGGGAACGGGATTGCCGGCGAGGTCTCTGGTGCGCCCCAGACTGCCTTCGCTGGCAAGACAGCAGGTGAACAGCGCCGCACTTGCGCAAGCCTGGCCTGCCGGGTATCGGCAGTCAGCTGAAAACGGTTGGCTCCAACAGGCACAGACCGTGTTCACACAGCACTGGCCGTGCTGTAGCAGGAAGTCTAGGCTCGTCAGGCCTTGGGCTTTTCCTGCGGGATGGAGTTGAGCACCGGATTGCCGTCCTTGTTCTGGGTCAGGTAGACCGGCAGAACCTTGGGCAGGGAGGTGACCAGTTTCTTCACTTCAGCGGTGCTGTAGATCCCGCCGATACGAATCCCGCCGGTGGCCGGATCGGCCAGCAGCACGGGGGTGGCCAGGTAGCGGTTGATCAGCGGCAGGGCATCGGCCAGGCTCAGGTTGTCGAGGATCAACTTGCCGTTGCGCCAGGCCAGTGACGTGTCGTTGGCATAGGTCTGGCTGATCTGCGGTTCGAAGTCGCCAGCCTTGTAGCGCGCCTGCATGCCCGGGTCGAGGCGATAGCCACTCGGCTGGCGGCTGTCGCTGCTGACCAGCACCGAACCTTGCAGCAAGGTCACCCGCACCTGGTCTTCATACATCCAGACGTTGAACCGGGTGCCGGTGACGCGGATCTGGCCCTTGGCGGCCTTCACCACGAAGGGATGCTCGGCGTCATGGCTGACGTCGAAAAAGGCTTCGCCTTTCTTCAGGGTGACCCGCCGTTGATCCCTGTAATTGCTGTAGGTCAGTTGGCTGCCCAGGTTCAGTTCCACCTGGCTGCCATCGGCAAGGGTGACGTGCTCGACCTGGTTGCCGGCTTCGAAGGTCTGGTAGGACGTGGGTATCCAGCCCAGGCTCCAGCCAATGTAGCCGGCCAGGGGAATGGCCAACAGGCTGCTGGCGGCCACGCCATGACGCGACCAGGTGCGGCGCTTGACCGGCAGTGGAATGACTTCGGCCTGGGGGGGACGTGGCAGGTGCTCGGCGACGTCCCAGATTTCCAGCATGGCCTCGTATTCGCTGGCGTGCAGCGGATCGGCCTTGAGCCAGGCGTCGAACTCCGCACGCTCGGCTGCCGTACAGTCCTGCTCATGCAGACGCATGCACCAGTGCGCGGCGGCATCGGTGATTGCGTCGTACTCGGCTTCTGAGAGGGGCTGCTCTGTCATTGACTCTTCCCTATTTCCTACATTCTACCCTTCCCTGGTGTCTGCCGAGAACACTAGATGGCAAATGCATGTCAGTTCGGGTTGAATTTTTCTTCGGATTGTCCTGAAAAACCGGCGGGTGGTCGGATTTCCATTATGACTCATGGAATGTGAAAACACTGAAAAATGGCCGACTGTACCTTCAACACCGCCGGGTCAAGGGACGCGCTGGTACGCCAGCCCAGCTCGATCGGGTAGCGCGGCAGGGGCATGGGGCACGGTAGCAGGCTCAGCCCGCCGAGTTCGGAGATGGCCCGGGCGGCATGGGCCGGAATGGTGGCGACCGCCTGGCTGCCCTTGAGCAGGTAGGGCAAAGCCGCGAAATGGCTGGTCGATGCACTGACGTGCCGGCTCAGCCCCAGGCCGGCCAGCGCCTCGTCGGTGATGCCGATGAAGCCGCCTGACGACACCAGGATATGCTCGCGGGCGACGAACTGCTCCAGGCTCAGCCCGGTCTGGCCGGCCTCCAGGCTCCGCGGGTCGACCAGGCAACGGTAGTCGCCTTCGCCCAGGACACGGCGGCTGAGCAGGCGCTCGGCGAAGCCGCCAGCGGTGATGGCCAGATCGAACTGGCGCTGCAGCAGGCCTTCGCCGACGATCTGGCTGTGGGTCTGGCGGAAGATCAGGCGCAGGCGCGGCGCATGGGCCGCGATCAGCTCCATCAGGCGGCGACCGTAGGCGATCTCGAAATCGTCCGACAGCCCGATGATCACCGAGCGCCCCTCGTAGTGCCGGGCTTGCGGGTCGACCAGCGCCAGGCTTTGCCGGCACTTGTTCAGGGCTTCGCTGATCACCGGCTTGAGCTGGTCGGCGCACAGGGTCGGGGCCAGCCCTCGACCGGTGCGCACGAACAGCGGGTCGCCATAGACCTCGCGCAGCCGGCGCAGGGCGGCGCTGATGGCCGATTGGGTGACGCCCAGACGCACGGCCGCGCGGCTGGCGCTGGATTCATCGTGCAGGGCTTCGAAGACCTTGAGCAGGTTCAAGTCCAGGGTCTTGATATTCGTGCTGTTCATATCATTCAGTGATGAGTTGGTCTTTATTCATGATCGGCTTCGCCCCGACAATCTGCAACACGAACCTACGTCATGGAGAACCGCTGATGTCCAAATCCATCGTTGCCGCCTTGCAGATCGGCTCCTTGCCGGGTGGCAAGGGCGAGACCCTGGAACAGATCCTGTCCTATGAAGAGGCGATCATCGAATCCGGCGCCTGCCTGGTGGTGATGCCCGAAGCGCTGCTCGGTGGCTACCCGAAAGGCGAGACCTTCGGCACCCAGCTGGGCTACCGCCTGCCGGAAGGTCGCGAGGCGTTCGCTCGCTATCACGCCAATGCGATCGACGTACCGGGGCCGGAAACCGAGGCGCTGGCCGGGTTGTCCGCCCGCACCGGAGCCAACCTGGTGCTCGGCGTGATCGAACGCAACGGCCACAGCCTGTTCTGCACCGTGCTGTTCTTCGACCCACAGGCCGGCCTGGTGGCCCGGCACCGCAAGTTGATGCCGACCGGTACCGAGCGGCTGATCTGGGGCAAGGGCGACGGTTCGACCCTGCCGGTGGTGCAGGGCAAGCCCGGGCGGCTCGGTTCGGCGGTCTGCTGGGAAAACTACATGCCGCTGCTGCGCACCGCGATGTACGCCAAGGGCGTGGACATCTGGTGCGCGCCCACGGTGGATGAGCGGGAAATGTGGCGGGTGACCATGCGCCACGTCGCCTGCGAGGGGCGTTGCTTCGTGGTCACCGCCTGCCAGGTCCAGCCGTCACCGGCGGCGCTGGGCAGCCGTGTCGAGAACTGGCCGGACGAGCGCCCGCTGATCAACGGTGGCAGCCTGATCGTCGGGCCGATGGGCGATGTGCTGGCCGGTCCGCTGGTGGGTGAAGCCGGCCTGCTGACCGCCGAGATCGACACCGACGAACTGGTACGGGCCCGCTATGATTTCGACGTCACCGGTCACTATTCGCGCCCGGATGTGTTCGAACTGCGGGTGGACGAGCGGGCCAAGCCCGGCGTGCGCTTCATTCAGGACTGACGCGACAGACCGCCCCGTCGCCATTCCTCACGGGTGATTTCCCAGACATCACAGGGCAGTCGCCCGCTGACGAAGTCGCGTTCTTCGCTGCGCACCAGGCGCATGCCTTCACGCTCCGAAACCCGCCGCGAGGCCAGGTTGGGCGCAGCCTTGGGCACGCGCAGCAGCGGCCGGTCGAGCACTTCGAACCAGTAGTGGGTCACCACGCGGCTGGCTTCGCTCATCAGGCCCAGGCCCTGCCACTGTGGTGCGAGCCAGAAACCGCGGTTATTGTCGGTTTCGTTCATCAGGCTGATGGAGCCGATCAACTGCTTCGGCGCCGTCTTCAGGCGCAGCGACCAGTGCCATTCCTCGCCGCGCTCGACGGCGGGCAGCGCGATATCGCGCAGATAGCTCGAGGCGCCGTCGTCCGGATAGGGCCAGGGCACCAGGGCGTTGAGGTAGCGCACCACTTCCCAGTGCGGGAACAGTTGCTGGACGGCTGGGGCGTCGGCCAGTGTCAGCGGTTGCAGGATCAGCCGTTCGCTGTGCAGGGTGGGGTATCTGTCCATGAAGCGTGCCGTCCCGGGTGGAAGTCCAGAGGCTGGTTATAACAGCCTTCCGTGTTGTTCTGCAGGTTCTGGCTCACCAGCGGCTGCCATTGGCGCCCGGCAGGTCCAGGCGACCCCGTTCGACGAAGCGCATCGTGCCGAAGGGGCCCGCGGCCAGCTTGCCGCGCAGCACATAGGGCAGGCCGTCGAGGCTGCGCGTCTGGCTCAGGCCGAGGGTCTGGCGCAGCATGGAGAAGGCCGAGACGCTGACCGGTACCGTCAGCGTGGTTTCGGAGAACCGCTGCAGCGTGCCCTGCCGATCGCTGACGCCGGAGGCCAGCGGCTGGTCGTTCACCTCCAGATCGAGGGCCACACCGTTGTAGGCAATGGCCGTCTCGTTGGGATTCTGCAGGCGCAGGGTCACGGCGAAGCGCATCTCCATGTCCTGGCTGGGCAGTGGCTCGATCCCGACCACATTGATATTCAACGGGTCGCGACCGGATAACAGCGCGCAGGCACTGAGGGTCAGGAGCAGCAGGCCCAGGCCGAGGAGTTTGCGCATGAGAAGTCCTCTGGATGAATGGCCTCCTCACGATACAGCAAAGCATGGGCGTCGCGGCTCCTGACAGTTTCTGACAGGAGTCTCTGCTAGGCTGCCCACCTCCGCTTCCGTTCAGGTTGAATCCACCGTGTCCCGTACTTCCCGTCTGTTGACGCTGCTGCAGGTGCTGCGGGCCCGTAGCCGCCCGGCTACCGCGGCGGCCCTGGCCCATGAACTGGAAATTTCCGAGCGTACGGTCTATCGCGATATTGCCGAACTGATTGCCCTGGGCGCGCCGATCCAGGGTGAGGCAGGGATCGGCTATGTGCTGCGCAGCGGCCTGTTCCTGCCACCGCTGATGCTCGATGCCGACGAGGCCGAGGCGATCATGCTCGGCCTGCAGTACGTCAATCAGCGCGGCGACGATGTACTGGGCAAGGCCGCCTGTGGTGCATTGGCGAAGATTTGCGCAGTGCTCGGGCCGGCGGCCCAGGAGGCTCTGCGCAACCCCACGGTGCTGGCCGGGCCCGCCGGTTACGGCTTTCCGGAGAACATCGTGCCACTGAGCGTGTTGCGCCAGGCGATCGGCCAGCAGAGCAAGCTGTACATCGACTATGCCGATGCCAACCAGGTTCCCAGCCAGCGCCTGATCTGGCCGCTGGCCCTGGGGTTCTTGAACGAGGTGCGGGTGATCGTCGCCTGGTGCGAACTGCGCAATGACTACCGGACCTTTCGGACCGACCGTATCGCAGCCGCCCGCGGGCGGGGCGAACGTTATCCGGGACGTCGCAGCGACCTGTTGCGCGGCTGGCACCAGGCCTGCGAGCAACAGCAGAAAACCCAGCCGTTCACTCCTGACAAAAACTGACGCGGGCCTGGCATAGGATGGTGCCAGTCCCACCAGCAAGGAGCTGTGCCCCATGAAAACCTCATCCCTGGCCCCGGCTATCGAGGCCTACATCACCGCCGCCAATGCCCGTGACACCTCGATGATCGAGGATTTTTTCGCCGTGGACGCGAATGTCTTCGACGAAGGCCGGCATCAGGTCGGCACCCTGGAGATTGCCCGATGGATGGATGAAACCGGCCGCAAGTACCGGCCCCGGGTCGAAGTGCTCGACGTCGCCCAGCGCACCGGCAAGGTGCTGGTGCGCAAGCTCGTCTCGGGCAGCTTTCCCGGCAGCCCGGTGGAGTTGCGCTACACGTTCCGCCTGAACGAGCAGGGCAAGATCGCCCGGCTGGATATTTCCAGCTGAGTCGAACTGGCATACTGCGGGGCCCTGTCCAGCAACGGCCCGACCCATGACTGTCGATTCTACCCTGAGTGCCTACCAGCGAGCCGTCGCCCAGGGCTTTGTCCATGACCCCGCCCAGTGGCAGGCGGTGCAGGCGTTGCAACACTGCCAGGCCGCGCTGCGGCGGGGGCAGGTACCCCGCGGCGTCTACCTCTGGGGGCCGGTCGGGCGCGGCAAGACCTGGCTGATGGATCAGTTCCACCAGACCCTGGGCGTGCCGTCCCGGCGCCAGCATTTCCATCACTTCATGGGCTGGGTGCACCAGCGCTCCTTCCAGTTGAGCGGCATCGCCGACCCGTTGCAGGCCCTGGCCCGTGAGCTGGCGGCCGAGGTGCGGGTGCTGTGTTTCGACGAGTTGTTCGTCAACGACATTGGCGATGCGATCATCCTCGGGCGGCTGTTCCAGGTGATGTTCGACGAGGGGGTGGTGATTGTCTGCACTTCCAACCAGCCACCGGGCCAGTTGTATGCCGATGGTTTCAACCGCGAGCGCTTCCTGCCGGCGATCGCCGCGATCGAGCGGCACATGACGGTGGTCGACGTCGATGGTGGCGAGGATCACCGCCTGCATCCGGGCGCCGGGTTGCAGCGCTACTGGGTGGTGCCGCTGGAGGGCTCGAGCGGTTTCACCCAGGCTTTCGACGCGCTGACCGCCGGGCAGCCGCTGTCCACCGAGCCGGTCGCCATGGGGCATCGCACTCTGGCGGTGGTGCGGGCCTCGTCGAACTCGCTCTGGTGCCGTTATGCCGATCTGTGCGAGCAGCCCCTGGCAGCCATGGATTTCATGGCGCTGTGCGATCGTTATTCGGCGATCTTCCTCGAGGGGGTGCCGAATCTCAGCGCCCGCCAGCGCCCCGGTCGGATCGCCCGCGGCACCGAGGATGCGGCGCAGCGGGTCGAGGCCGGGGACCGTCAGTTGCCGCAGTTGTCGATACACGATGACAGCGTGCGCCGTTTCATCGCCCTGGTGGACGAGTGCTACGACCGCAAGGTGGCCCTGTACGTCGCGGCCCAGGTACCACTGGATGACCTGTACAGCGAGGGTTACCTGGCGTTTGCGTTTCGTCGTACCCTCAGTCGTCTGCATGAGATGCAGTTGCAGCGGTTCGGCCGGTGAAGCCGTCGAGACCCGATCGGTAGCCGCTCCGGTCCGGGCACATCATCGGCTGCCCTGATACGGGGACCGCCGTATCGCCGAAAACATTCAGGTTTCACTTCATGTCTGATTGTCCATCAGGGCGAAACCAATACATCAGTCAAACGCGAGAACGGGTATTTCCCCGAAGATGCAGTTGGCCAGAATCCAAAAAAAGAGCGCCCAATACAGGGCGCCAAAGGCAAACACCTCTCACAAGAAAGTTGTGGAGCAATTCAGAGGTGTTCTCGGGAGCTCGATTGGTGAATCAGGTTTCCGGTTGCTGCTGAACCGCTTTCACCTCGTTCGGGGAGGCGTCGTTCTTTTGCGCCTGGGCGGTCAGTGTCTTCTGTGCGGCCTGCTCGCGAGCCGTTTGTTGGCTGGCCTGGAAGTTCTCCCAGCGTTCACGGACGCGATCCGAGCCGCCTTCGGCGAGTGCCGCGAAAGAAGTTGCGGACAATAGGCCAGCAATCAGCAGGGTAGGCAGTTTCATGATTCATGTTTCCTGAGTTGTCGAAAGAATGTCGCCGTGGCGATCTGAAATTCAATGTAACTCTAGGAGGGTGATATTAACTGGTAATTAAGATGATTCGATGCCGGCTGAGTAGCTTCAAGTGTGCTCGATGGATATCAGGAAGATTAAATAAACATTATGAAGTTATTTTAATTGGATGATGTTGATTTAATTTTCGCCGGTTATTTCCCGGGGCGGTGTCCGTCTGAACCGAAGCCATCGGGTGGCCGGAGGAGATGGCCTGTTCCCACACGAGTCGCGAGAACAGGCCCGAACCTCATTTTTTCGCCACATCCCCCTGCGGCTTGGGCTTGATCAGGCTGAAATCGATCAGGGCCTTCTGCGGACGGGCATAGGGGTCGCCGATCAGCAACGGTCGGGTCTTGAACCGATCGCTGACCACGCTTTTGCTCAGGTCCTGCTCATCGAAGCTCAAGCCGGCCAGGTCGGTCCAGGTGTGGATCAGGTGCGAGCTGCTGTAGGGCCGGCTCAGCTCCGAAGCAAAGCTCCAGTCATGGGTTTCGCGCCATTTCGGCGAGGCCCAGGCGATGAACGGAATGGTGTACATCGGTGCCGTCGGCCTGGCCTCGTTGCGGCCCAAGGTGCCATGACCGGCGGAGTCGAAGACGTCTTCGCCGTGGTCCGACAGGTAGAGCAGGAAGCCGTTCGGGTCGGTTTTGGCGTAGTCCTTGATCAGGCTCGATACCACGAAATCGTTGTACAGCACGGCATTGTCGTAGCTGTTATAGGTCGGCAGCTGGTCATCGCTCAGGCCGGGCGGAGCGCCGTTGCGGTCGGTGAATTTCTCGAAGGCCGGCGGGTAGCGGTACTGGTAGCTCATGTGCGTGCCCAGCAGATGAACCACGATCAGCTTGCGCGGCGCGTTGTCGGCCAGGGCCTTGTTGAACGGTTCCAATACATCGCCGTCGTACTGGCGGGCGTTCTGGTTGCGGTTGTTGTTCAGGTACACCTGCTCGTCGGCCTGTTCGGAGAAGGTCGTGAGCATGGTGTTGCGCTTGGTCATGGTCTGCTGGTTGGTGATCCACCAGGTCTTGTAGCCGGCCTGCTTCATGACGCTGACCAGCGACGGAGTCTTGAGGTACAGGTCGGGGTTTTCTTCGTCGGCGAAGGTCAGCACCTGTTGCAGAGCTTCGATGGTGTAGGGGCGCGGGGTCACCACGTTGTCGAAGATCGCCAGTTGCTCCCTGAGCTTGTCCAGGTTCGGCGTGGTTTCCCGGCGATAGCCGTACAGGCTCATGCGCTGGCGGTTGGTCGACTCGCCGATGACCAGCACCAGGGTGGTCGGCAGGCCGGCCTGGCGGTCCTTGAGGTTGTGCAGCGGCGGGATCCTGCTGACGCTGTCGAGCATGCCCTGCATGTTGTTCAGTTGTTCGCGATAGCTGCGGTAGGCCACCACCATCTGCCAGGGTACTGCCGGCTCGATGCGGCTCTCGAAACGTTCCAGGCCTTCCTTCAGGGTCGCACTGCGGTTGATCTGGCTGACCAGTGGATAGCCGATCACCGACACCAGCAGCGCCGTGGCCGCCAGCAATGCCTGGCCGCGCGGCAGGTACACCGGGCGCACGCGGGTCCAGAGCAGGAATGCCACGACGCTGTGGGCGAGCAGCGCCAACAGGATCCACCACTGGAAGTACTGGGTCAGGTACTCGCTGGTCTCGGCCAGGTTCGACTCGAACATGATGAAGATCACGCTCTGCGAGAATTCCTGCTGATAGATGAAGAAATAGCCCAGGCTGGCCAGGGAGCAGGCCCACAGTACCAGGCCGATCAGCGCACTGAGCAGGCGCGTGCGGCGCGGAAACAACAGCATCGGCGCCAGCCAGAGGGCGCTGAGGAAGAAAGCCTGGCGGAATCCGGAGAAGCCGGAAGTGCCGCTCAACTGGATCAGCAACTGGGTGATGCCCGAGAAGTACCAGAAGAACAGGAACATCCAGCCGAGCCCGGCCCAATCAAAACCTTTCGCAGACTTGTTGCCGCGTTCGAACAACGCCATCGAGCACTCCAATCAATCGCCAACTGAACCATGGGATCGGGAAAAAGTCGCCATGGGGAATGGCCGCACGAATTGCGCACGGCTGGAAGGCTTGGAGTATCGGTAACGGCGTGTGAAAAAAACGTTCAGGGTCAGGCGCGCCGGCGGCGCGCCTTCGGGGCGGGAGATCGGTCGCGGGCGGGCTTTCAGTTGCCCAGTCGCGGTAGCGGGGTCTGTGCCGTCAGGGACTGCCCCAGCAGGGCCTCGCGCAATTGCGCGACCTGCAGCAGCAGCGCGTCGCGCTCGTCCTGCAATTGCCGCAGCTCATCGCGGCGGATCGTGACGTACAGGGTTTGTGGGGGACGTACTGCGGCTACCGTACCCATTGCTCACCTCGCGAAGGGTCTGTTTCGGTTGAGCCGATCCGGCCGGTTCGGGGGCAGGGGGCTCGTTCAAGACAATTTTGGATTCTTTTTCATCGTATGGGAACTTTTTTATTTTTTGTTGTCGCCGTGTCTCGGGAGCGACTTCGAGCGTAACAAGAGGGTCGTGGGCGGCCGCGGCGAACCAAACATCGTCGTATTTGACTAACCTTTGCCAGGACACACGCCGTCGCGGTGGGCTAAGGTGTCGCCTTTATCTTTTTCGAGTTTTTTCGAACTCGTCGTCTGGAGTAACGCTACATGCAACTTGGAATCATCGGACTGGGCCGCATGGGCGGCAATATCGCACGGCGACTGATGGTCAAGGGTCATGAAACCGTGGTCTACGACCGCAATGCCGATTTCGTTGCCGCCCTGAGCAAGGAAGGTTCCACCGGTGTCGCCGACCTGCCGGCACTGGTCGCCGGGCTGGCCGCGCCGCGGGCGGTCTGGGTGATGTTGCCGGCCGGGGCGCCCACCGAGGACACCATTGCCGAACTGGGCAAGCTGCTGCAGCCGGGCGATGTGATCATCGACGGTGGCAACACCTACTACAAGGACGATATCCGTCGTGGCCAGGAGCTGGCGCAGCAGGGCATCCACTATATCGACGTCGGTACCTCCGGCGGCGTCTGGGGCCTGGAGCGGGGCTACTGCATGATGATCGGCGGTGACGCCGAGGTGGTGCGCCGTCTCGATCCGCTGTTCGATGCGTTGGCCCCGGGCCTGGGCAACATTCCGCGGACCCGCGATCGCAGCCCGACCGCCGACGACCGTGCCGAACGTGGCTACATCCATGCCGGCCCACCGGGCTCTGGCCACTTCGTCAAGATGATCCACAACGGCATCGAATACGGGATGATGCAGGCCTTCGCCGAAGGTTTCGACATCCTCAAGACCAAGAACTCCGAAAGCCTGCCGGCCGACCAGCGTTTCGACCTGAACCTGGGTGATATCGCCGAGGTCTGGCGCCGTGGCAGCGTGGTCTCCTCCTGGTTGCTGGACCTGACCGCCGACGCGCTGGCCACCGATCCGAAGTTGGACAATTACTCCGGCGCCGTGGCCGACAGCGGCGAGGGCCGCTGGACCATCGAGGCGGCGATCGAGCAGGCGGTGCCGGTACCGGTACTGTCCAGCTCGCTGTTCGCCCGCTTCCGTTCGCGCCAGCAGAGCACCTATGGCGACAAGCTGCTGTCGGCGATGCGCTTCGGCTTCGGCGGCCACGTGGAGACGCCGAAAAAATGAAGGCCACCGGCAAGAAAAGCAAGGTTGAGGCCGCCCCGCCGACCACGCTGTTCCTGTTCGGTGCCCACGGTGACCTGGTCAAGCGCCTGCTGATGCCGGCGCTGTACAACCTGAGCCGCGACGGTTTGCTCGACGATGGCTTGTATATCGTCGGCGTTGACCACAATGCGGTCACCGACGCCGAGTTCGCCAGGAAACTGGAGGACTTCAGCCGTGCCGAGGTCGCCGCCAAGAGCGGGAAGGCTCCGGAGCAGGCGCTGGACGCCGCGCTCTGGCGCAAGTTGGCGAAGAACATCAGCTATGTGCAGGGCGATTTCCTCGACGACTCGACCTACACCGCGCTGGCCGCGAAGATTGCCGCCAGCGGTACCGGCAACGCGGTGTTCTACCTGGCCACCGCGCCGCGTTTCTTCAGTGAAGTGGCGCGGCGCCTGGGCGCTGCCGGCCTGCTCGAGGAGACCCCCGAGGCGTTCCGGCGGGTGGTGATCGAGAAGCCGTTCGGCTCCGACCTGGCGACCGCCGAGGCCTTGAACGCCTGCCTGCTCAAGGTGATGAGCGAGAAGCAGATCTACCGGATCGACCATTACCTGGGCAAGGAAACCGTGCAGAACATCCTGGTCAGCCGGTTCTCCAACGTGCTCTTCGAGGCGTTCTGGAACAACCACTATATCGACCATGTGCAGATCACCGCGGCGGAAACCGTTGGCGTGGAAACCCGTGGCAGTTTCTACGAGCACACCGGAGCCCTGCGTGACATGGTGCCCAACCACCTGTTTCAGTTGCTGGCGATGGTTGCCATGGAGCCGCCGGCCGCCTTTGGTGCCGACGCGGTGCGTGGTGAGAAGGCCAAGGTGGTAGGCGCGATCCGGCCGTGGAGTGTCGAGGAGGCACGGGCCAACTCGGTTCGCGGCCAGTACATCGCGGGTGAGGTGACCGGCAAGGCTGTCGCGGGTTATCGTGAAGAAAACAACGTCGCGCCGGACAGCAACACCGAAACCTATGTCGCACTCAAGGTGATGATCGACAACTGGCGCTGGGTCGGCGTGCCGTTCTACCTGCGTACCGGCAAGCGCATGAGTGTGCGCGACACGGAAATCGCCATCTGCTTCAAGCCGGCGCCCTATGCGCAGTTTCGCGATACCGAGGTCGAACGCCTGCAGCCGACCTACTTGAAGATCCAGATCCAGCCGAACGAGGGCATGTGGTTCGACCTGCTGGCCAAGCGCCCTGGGCCGGCACTGGACATGGCCAATATCGAGCTGGGGTTCGCCTACAAGGATTTCTTCGAGATGCAGCCGTCCACTGGCTACGAGACCCTGATCTACGATTGCCTGACCGGCGACCAGACGCTGTTCCAGCGCGCCGACAACATCGAGAACGGCTGGCGGGCGGTGCAGCCGTTTCTCGACGCCTGGCGCGAGGACAACCAGGTGCAGGCCTACAAGGCCGGCGAGAACGGCCCCGCAGCCGCCGATGAACTGTTGGCGCGCGACGGTCGTGCCTGGCACGGTATCGGATGAGCGGCTCGGTGCAGTACCCGATCCGCCTGTTGCTCAGCGATATGGACGGCACCCTGTTGCTTCCCGATCACAGCCTCAGCCCGCGTATCGTCGAGGCGGTACAGGCGCTCAAGGCGTCGGGTGTGTTCTTCAGCCTGGCCACCGGACGCCCGCCCCGGGCGATGCGGGAAATGATCGAGGCCCTGGGCGTCGATCTGCCGGTGGCGGCGTTCAACGGTGGCACGCTGATGCATCCTGATGGCCGCTACCTGGTGACCCATTACGTGCCGCGCGAGGCGGCGATCTGCACGCTGGAGCTGCTGGCACGGCACGAAGAGGTGGAGATCTGGGTGTTTGCCGACAACGAATGGCTGTTGCGTAATCCTCACGGCAAGATGGTCCCTCGGGAGCAGCATGCGCTCGGTTACCCACCGAAGGTGGTGGAGAGCTTCGAACCGTACCTGGACCGCATCGACAAGATCGTCGGAGCCAGCGGCGACGCGCAACTGTTGATCGAGCTGGAAACGGTGTTGCAGCCATTGGTCGCAGACCAGGCGTTGGCCAGTCGCTCGCAACCGGCCTACCTGGACATCACCGCGATGAAGGCCAACAAGGGCGAGGCGCTGGTGACCCTGGCCAGGTTCCTCGACGTGCCGCTGGCGCAGACGGCGGCGATCGGTGACGGTGGTAACGACCCGGCGATGTTTCATCGGGCCGGCCTCGCGATTGCCATGGGCCAGGCCGAGGAGGTGGTCAAGCGGCAGGCGGATGTGGTGACCGGCCGCAACACCGAGGATGGGGCGGCGCAGGCCATCGAGCAATGGATCCTGGGGCCTCGCTAGGTTGGTGGAGGCTGGCCGCCTCTGGCGGCCATCCCTCCCGAGTCCGGCTTTTGGCATATCCGCTACCTATGCCGGACAGGCCTGCTTGCTATATTCCCCCAATCTTCCACTGCCCTGCCAAGGATGCCCGTCATGTCCGAATACCAAGCCTTCCGCGTCGAACTGGCCGACAACATCGCCCACGTGCGGATCAACCGCCCGGAAAAGATCAATGCGATGAACGCCGCGTTCTGGAGCGAGATCACCGAGATCTTCCAGTGGGCCGACGACACCGATGAAGTCCGCGTGGTGGTCCTGAGCGGCGCGGGCAAGCATTTTTCCTCCGGCATCGACCTGATGCTGCTGGCCTCGGTCGGCAACGAACTGGGCAAGGATGTGGGCCGCAATGCCCGCCTGCTGCGACGCAAGATCCTGCAGTTGCAAGCCTCCTTCAATGCCGTCGACAACTGCCGCAAGCCGGTCCTGGCGGCGATCCAGGGGTATTGCCTGGGCGGCGCCATCGACCTGATCGCTGCCTGTGACATGCGCTACTGCGCCGAGGACGCGCATTTCTCGATCAAGGAAGTGGATATCGGCATGGCTGCCGATGTCGGCACTTTGCAACGTTTGCCGCGTATCATCGGTGACGGCATGCTGCGTGAACTGGCCTACACCGGTCGTGCGTTCGGAGCGGACGAGGCGCAGCGCATCGGCCTGGTCAATCGTGTCTATCCTGATCAGGCCGCGCTGCTCGACGGTGTGATGGCACTGGCACGGGAAATCGCCGGCAAGTCGCCGATCGCCGTGACCGGCACCAAGGAAATGCTCAGTTACATGCGCGACCACCGGATCGACGACGGCCTGGAATACGTTGCCACCTGGAACGCCGCCATGTTGCAATCGAACGACCTGCGTGTGGCCATCGCGGCGCACATGAGCAAGCAGAAACCTGAATTTCTGGACTGAGGAAGGTTTCCCGGTCCCCAAGGAACCCGCAATGACTCAAGGCTGGACAACCGCAGTACTGGATATCGAACAACCCGGTGGCTGGGCCGTGGCCCGTGGTCCCGAGGGATTCCTGCTGGATGACAACGGCGTGCTGTTCCCCCGCGAGTGGCTCAAGCGCCAGGACCTGCCGGTGCTCTGCGAACATGGCATCGGCCATCGCGATGGCGAGCCGGTATACCTGCTGGAGCTCAAGGCCACGGCCGAGGTACCGGGTTGTCGCTGGCAGGGACTGCGACGCTTCATGCTCGAAGGTGACTTCACCACCTACCGCATGCTCGGCTATGCCGCGCAGATCGGCACTTGGGCCCGCGAGCACCGTTTCTGTGGCTGTTGCGGCCAGCCGACCCGCCAGGTGCCGGGCGAGCGGGCGATGTATTGCCAGCCTTGCGACCTGCGCGCCTACCCGCGGATCTCACCGAGCATGATCGTGCTGGTGACCCGGGGTGATGAAGTGCTGCTGGCCCGTTCGCCGCGCTTCGTGCCGGGGGTCTACAGCACCCTGGCCGGTTTCGCCGAGCCGGGCGAGTCGGCCGAGGATTGCCTGGTCCGCGAGGTCAGGGAGGAAGTGCAGGTGGACGTCAGCAATATCCAGTACGTCGGCAGCCAGTGCTGGCCGTTCCCGCACTCGATGATGCTCGGTTTCCATGCCGAGTACGCCGGTGGCGAGATCGTGCCGCAGGTTGACGAGATCGAGGATGCGCAGTGGTTCAACATCCGCGAACTGCCGCCGCTGCCGGCCGCCAGGTCGATCGCCCGCTACCTGATCGACCTGTATGTGGCGCGCCGGTTAGGCCACGCTGAACCAGTGCTGCCAGGCTAGGCGCACGGTCAGCCCGAGGACCACGGTGATGAACACCGGGCGGATGAATTTCGCCCCGCCGCTGATGGCGGTGCGGGCGCCGAAGAATGCGCCGAGCATCACCGAAACGCCCATGCACAGGCCGATGATCCAGTCGACCTGGCCGGAAAACACGAACACCGACAGTGCGGCGATGTTGCTGACGAAATTCATGCTGCGCGCCACGCCGCTGGCCTTGACCAGGTCGATGGGGTAGAGCAGCAGGCTGCTGACGGTCCAGAACGCGCCGGTGCCCGGTCCGGCCACGCCATCGTAGAAGCCCAGGCTGAAGCCCTGGGGGAACTGCCACTTCTTGCGGATCGGCGCGTCGCTGTCCAGCGGTGCCTTGGGCGTGCCGCCGAACAGCAGGTACAGGCCGCAGGCGAAGACGATCACCGGGAGCATCTTGTTCAGCCATTCGGCGGGCATGAAGTGCGCGGTGACCGCGCCGATCAGCGCACCGACCAGGGTACCGACGATCGCCAGCTTCCACTGGCGCGGATGGAACAGCTTGCGCCGGTAGAAGGTGAAGCTGGCGGTGGCCGAGCCGAAGGTCGAGCTGAGTTTGTTGGTGCCCAGTACCAGGTGGGGGGGCAGGCCGGCGGTCAGCAGCGCCGGGGTGGTGAGCAGACCACCACCGCCGGCGATGGCATCGATGAATCCGGCGATGAAGGCGACGACGGCAAGAATGGCGAGGGTGGTCAGGTCTACGCTGAGATCGAAAGGCATGGAATCGGCTTAGGTCGGCAGGATGGCGCCAGGGCGCTGGAAGGCGGCCATCTTACCGGCTCGCGGATTTCATCGCGAATCTTGTGGTGATGATGATCGTTCCCACGCTCCGCGTGGTAACGCAGCCCGTGACGCTCTGCGTCACCAGAGCGGACGCCGAGCGTCCTGAGAGGCATTCCCACGCGGAGCGTGGGAGCGATCGGTCTATCTACAGTGGGAGCCGGATTTACCCGAAAAAGGGACGCTACCCATCCCCTGGATCTTCTCAGTCGTTGGCCGGCCCGTTGCCGATCTGCCAGACGAACGGCGGCTCGGTGCCATTGATCGCCCAGTCGCCAACGATGCGTGCCTTGTAGATCACCGGGTTATGCGACGACACCGTGCGCGCGTTGCGCCAATGACGATCCAGTGCCTTGCCCTGGCGGACGTCGGAGGCGCCGAGGGCATTGAACAGCTCGCTGGTGGCACGCTGGATGAGCTCCGACACCACCACCTGCGCCGTGGCCGACTCGATTTCCGCGTCGATGTTGGCCTGCCGCTCCAGCTCGGCATCGCCGCCGAACCGTGCCAGGTAAGCCCGCTGTGCCGGCTGCGCCGCACGTACCGCGGCGGCCTCGGCGGCATACACCCGCGCGGCGACCTCGCCGACCACCTGCTGCACCTGGGCATCCTCGCTGACCCGCTGGGCATTGCCGTGGCTGTAGATGCGCTTGCGCTCGCGCACCTGCTGCGCCACCTCCCTGAGCGCCGCGCGACCGATACCGGCCAGGGTCGCCAGCAGCACCAGTTGGTAGAACGCCGTCTGGTACTTGAAGCGGCTGGCGAAGTCGATCACATGCTCCTTTTCCACCGGCGCGTCGACGAACCGCGAGGTGCCGCTGCCGGTGGTGCGCTGGCCGAAACCGTCCCAGTCGTCGCTGTGCTCGACGCCCGGCTGGCGCGCACGCACGGCGGCGATCACGTCGCCGCCGGTATCGCTGCGGCGGGCGTAGACGTCGATCCAGTCGGCAAAGAGGCTGCCGGTGCTGTAGAACTTCTCGCCGTTGAGGCGCCACTGTTCACCGTCCGGCGAAACCTGGGTCACCACGTCGCCGATGGCGACGTTGCCGATCTCGGTCCAGGCGCAGCCAACGATGTCGCCGTCGACGAAACGCTTGAACCATAGGTCGCGGTTGGGGCCGGGCGCCGCGTTCAGGCGGTCCTCGGCAAAGGCGAAATGGCCGCGCAGGGCTTGCGGAACGTTGGAGTCGGCCTCGGCCAGTTCTATCAGCAACTGGAACAGCTGCGGCAGGGAGGCGCCGCCACC
>NZ_AQOH01000265.1 GCF_000364705.1 Pseudomonas fuscovaginae SE-1
GGCTTGCTTGAGCCACTGGATCGGTTCGTGGGGTAGTTCGCGCGCCAGTTCCCGTTGTACGGCGCCGGCGGCGATACGGGCGAAGATCGGGCGGAAGCGCTCGGCCAGGGGCTCGTAGTCGACGCCGAGGGACAGCGGGTTGATTACCTGGTGTTCGGTCATGGGACAGCTCCTTGGGGCAGGTAGGAATAACTGCGGTTGCCGGGAGTGGTTGCAGGGTCCATGCCGGAGCGTGAGGCCCCGTATTGGCGGGCCTTCCCATGAAGTAGCCCAGGGGTAACTGTTGTCTGCGCAACAGAACTTCAACAAATCGTCCTGCCAACCTACAGATTCCGATGGTCGCCAACGGATGTGAACACCAAGGGAGGAGGCTTTGTGCAGGAGCGGGCTTGCCCGCGAATTGGGCCTCAAGGCTGCAAAAAACTCGCGGCGCTGCGGCGTCCCGACAAGCCCGTTCCCGGGTGCCGTGCCATGCCCATGTAGCCGGGATTTCGGCACTGGCACGCTTGCTGCTCCCCTGACCTGACCTTCCCTGGATCGAGGTCCAACACCATGAGTCAGCAAGCCGTCAAATTCGCCTATTGGGTACCCAATGTCAGTGGTGGCCTGGTCGTCAGCAAGATCGAGCAGCGCACCCGCTGGGATATCGACTACAACCGCAAGCTGGCACAGTTGGCGGAGGAGGCCGGGTTCGAATACGGCCTGACCCAGATCCGCTTCACCGCCGGCTATGGTGCCGAGTACCAGCACGAGTCCGTTGCGTTCAGCCACGCGCTGCTGGCGGCGACCACGCGGCTGAAGGTGATCGCCGCGATCCTGCCCGGCCCCTGGCAGCCAGCGCTGGCCGCCAAGCAACTGGCGACCATCGACCAACTGACCGGTGGACGGATTGCCGTCAACATCGTCAGTGGCTGGTTCCGTGGCGAATTCCACGCCATCGGTGAGCACTGGCTGGAGCACGACGAACGTTATCGCCGTTCCGAGGAGTTCATTCGTGCGCTGAAGGGCATCTGGACCCAGGATGCGTTCACCTTCAAGGGCGACTTCTACCGCTTCAACGACTACAGCCTCAAGCCCAAGCCGCTGAGCCAGCCGCACCCGGAGATTTTCCAGGGCGGCAGCTCGCGGGCGGCACGGGACATGGCCGCGCGGGTGTCGGATTGGTACTTCACCAACGGCAATACCCCGGAAGGTATCAAGGCCCAGGTCGACGATATTCGTGCCAAGGCTGCGGCCAATGGCCATTCGGTGAAAATCGGGGTGAACGCCTTCGTGATTGCCCGCGACACCGAAGAAGAGGCCCGCGCGGTACTGGCCGAAATCATCGACAAGGCCGACCCCGAGGCGGTCGGGGCGTTTGGCGATGCGGCGAAGCAGGCGGGCAAGTCGTCGCCGGAAGGCGAGGGCAACTGGGCCAAGTCCAGTTTCGAGGACCTGGTGCAGTACAACGACGGTTTCAAGACCAACCTGATCGGCACCCCGCGGCAGATCGCCGAGCGGATCGTCGCGCTGAAGGCGGTGGGCGTGGACCTGGTGCTGGCGGGGTTCCTGCATTTCCAGGAAGAGGTCGAGTATTTCGGCAAGCGGGTGTTGCCGCTGGTGCGTGAGCTGGAGGCGCAGAAGACCGGGCGGCCGGTGGCCGAGCCGGCCTGATCCTTCCTGTTCCATCTGACACGCCACTGTCCCCCTGTAGGAGCCGGCTTGCTGGCGATAACGGTGTGTCAGTCACCGAGGGTGCTGGCTGCTGGATCGCGATCGCCAGCAAGCCGGCTCCTACAGGGGGACAGGTGATTCTGCATGATCGCGGCCTGCCCCTGGATCGTGATGATCAGACATCCGGTTCCAGCAGGTGGGGCCCGGGGCCCTGGTCGCCGAGCACGTCGCCCTGGTTGCGCAGCGGGCAGCTTTCCATCGACAGGCAGCCGCAGCCGATGCAGCCGTCGAGCTTGTCCCGCAGCCGGGTCAGGCGGGCGATGCGCTCGTCCAGTTCGTCCTTCCAGCGTTCCGACATCCGCGCCCAGTCCGTCGCCGTTGGCGTGCGGCCTTCGGGCAACTGCTGCAGGGCCTGATGGATCTCCGTCAGCGGAATTCCCAGGCCTTGCGCCACCTTGATCAGCGACACCCGGCGCAGCACGTCGCGGGCGTAGCGGCGCTGGTTGCCGGCATTGCGGCTGCTCTGGATCAGCCCCTTGGATTCGTAGAAGCGCAGGGCCGTCACCGAGATGCCGCTGCGTGCGGCGACCTGGCCGACCGTGAGTACCTTGTCCGTGGGCAGGGCCTTGTGCAATGCCATGGAAAAAATCCCTTGACCTCTAGTTAACTTGAGGTTTTACCCTGCATCACCTCGGATCTCAAGATCCCGTGTGACTTTCCGGGGAGCTACCCATGCCAGTAACAGAGAAAAATTGCAGTTTCACCCAATTGATCCAGTTCGAGATCGAGCCCCATCAACAGGACGCCCTGGTCAATGCCCTGGCGCGACAGACCGAACGCCTGGCCCAGGGTTTTGCCGGCTTCATCAGCGGCAACGTGCAGGCCAGCGCCGATGGCCGGCGGGTGTTGAATGTTTTGCAATGGCGCTCGAAGGAGGCCGGGGAGGCGGCGTTCGCCCGCTTCGAGAGTGGTGAAGAGGATTTCTGGCTGCTGATTCGCTCGTACCAGGCCAAGGCGGTGACCTTTGGCTCGTTCCAGGTGTTGTGCAGCATCGAGCGCAGTCACGATGACGCGCTGCACTGCGCTCTGGTCGGCTAGTGGCACTGCCTGTACCGATCGCCGGCGAGCGGCGTGCCTGGTTCACCCGGTCACTTCGTTCCAGGTCTTCGTCGGGCCGCGTTCCAGGTTACCCGGTGCTCTGGTTAGATCGATAACTGCAGCATGCGGTCGCCCTGGACGTTCTCGCCCGGTCGGCGCTTGTTCACCGCCAACTCGCCGATCCTGATCAGCCGGGTGCGCGTCACGTTGCGGCTCAGGCCCAGCAGATTGGCGGTGTGCACCTGGTTGTAGTGGCTGAAACGGTAGGCCGCGCGCAGTAATGCATCCTCGACTTTTTCGTGGAGGGCGCCAGCCTGCTCCTCGAAGAGTTTCTGGAACGCGCGGTCGAGCAGGGCCTCGGCCGAGTCGTCGGCGGCCGTGGCGCTGTCGTCCTGGCGCTCGATGCGCATGTTCGACAGGCGCAGGTCGTCGCGTTCGATGACCCCGTTGCGGCAGATCAGCAGGGTGTGGTGGATCACGTTTTCCAGCTCGCGGATATTGCCCGGCCAACTGTAGTTCTTGAGTTTCTGCTCGGCCGCCGGGCTGATACGGATGTCACCGTAGCCCAGGCGCTGGCAGTAGGCGTCGATGAAGTGCCGGGTCAGCGGCAGGATATCGCCGGGGCGGTCGCGCAGCGGGCTCAGTTCCAGGTTGACGACATCGAGGCGGTAATACAGGTCCTCGCGGAAATGCCCGGCGTTGATCGCCTTTTCCAACTGGACATTGGTCGCCGCCAGCACCCGCACATTGATGGGGATGCTCTTGCGCGAGCCCAGGCGCACGACTTCGCGTTCTTGCAGTACCCGCAGCAGTTTGACCTGGATCGGCATCGGCAGGTCGCCGATCTCGTCGAGGAACAGGGTGCCACCATCGGCTTCCTCGAACCAGCCGGCCTTGGCGCCGAGGGCGCCGGTGAAGGCGCCTTTCTCATGGCCGAACAGCTCGGCCTCCACCAGCGACTCGGAAAAGGCCCCGCAGTTGACCGCGATGAACGGTCGGTTGCGGCGGGCGCTGAGGTTGTGAATATGCCGGGCCACCAGCTCCTTGCCGGTGCCGGTTTCGCCGATGATCAGTACGCTGGCCTCGCTGGGGGCGACCTGTTGCAGGTGGGCGAGCAGGGCCTGGGATTTGGGGTCTTCGAAGACCTGGGCGGTGGCGCGGATCGAGGTCGCCAGAGCCGGCGAGGGCGGTAGGGTCAGTAGCTGCATGGGCGTCTCTACGAATAGAAGGTGGGGATGGGAAGTGTCTGGTTCAGGGCCCAGTCGCCCAGTTCCTGAAGCTTGTAGTCCAGCGGGTCGTGCAGGGTCTGAGTGCGCAGGTTGCGCCAGTGCCGGTCCAGCCGCAGGGAGGCGTGGGTGGAACGCGCACCGGTGACTTCGAACAGCCTGCCGCACAGTTCCAGGCCCTGGCGGCTGGCGGCGACCTTGGCGGTGGCGATGGCGGTCGCCAGTTCTCCGCGCTCCTCGGCGGTGAGGTCCGGGCCTTTGGCCCAGGCCCGGTCGAGCCCTTCGGCGGCGTGTTCGACCAGCAGCCGTACGCCTTCGAGGGCCACCCAGAAGTCGCCGTAGTGGCTGAGGATGTACGGGTCCTTGCGGATGTCCTCGGTGCCGGACTTGAACCACGGCCGGGTCTCGGTAAGGGTGTACTGCCGGGCCTCCTCGAAGGCGCCTTCGGCGATGCCGAGGAACATGTGAGTGAAGGTCAGTTGCGCGATCAGCGGGCGCAGGCAGGCGAAGGGCGTGCTCAGAGGGCCGGGTTCGAGTAGCAGTTCCGACTCCTCGACCCGCACCCGCTCGAAGCTGGCGCTGCCGCTATCGGTCTGGCGCTGGCCCATGTTGTGCCAGTCGTTGTGCAGGGTGATGCCGGAGCGGCCGCTGGGAATCGCGGCGATCAGCAGTTTGCCGCCGGCGCTTTCGTCGACGGCCGAGGCGATCAGCATCTCCGAGTCGCTGGCGCCGGAGCAGAAACTTTTCTTGCCGGAGAACTCGCGCCAGCCGCCGCGCTTGCGCACCACGGTGCGGGTGTCCAGCGGGTTGAGGGCGTTGCCCCAGAACCAGTTCTTGCGGGCGGTCTGCTCGAACCAGGGTTGCCATTGCTCGGGACGCGAGAACAGCCGCACGGTGGCGAGCATCAGGTGATGGAAGCCGAAGACATGGGCAATGGAGCTGTCGACCTTGGCGAACTCGCGAACCACCTTGAGGGTTTCGCTCCAACTGGCGCCGAGGCCGCCGTATTGGGTGGGGATGCTCAGGGCCAGCAGGCCGCTTTGGCGCAGGGCGTCGCGCTGGGCTTTCGGCGTACCGCCGCGCTCGTCGCGCTCGACGGCGGTTTCGGCAAACTCGGCCGCCAACAGGCGGGCAGTATGCAGGGGGGCGGGAAGGAGGTTGTGCGGTTGAGCCGTCACGCGATGTTCCTCTGTCTAGGGCGATAGTCCGACGGGGGGACTTCTGTGGGAGCCGGCTTGCTGGCGGTAGCGGCGTATCAGTCGATGGGCAGGTTGACTGTTCAGTCGCGATCGCCAGCAAGCCGGCTCCCACACATTGGACTGCCTCCAAGGGTTGGGGCGGTGTCTTCAAGGTCGCGTCTGGGTGGGCAACACATCGTTGGCAATCATTTCCCCGAAGGGCCCGGTCAGGTTGGTCACGCCGCGGCCGGCCAGGCTCGCATAAGGCTCGGGCAGCAGCGGGAACACCAGTTCGGCGAAGCGGTAGGCTTCCTCCAGGTGCGGATAACCGGAGAAGATGAAACTCTCGATGCCCAGGTCGGCGTACTCCTTGATGCGCTCGGCGACCTGTTGCGGGTTGCCCACCAGCGCGGTGCCGGCACCGCCGCGGACCAGGCCGACGCCGGCCCACAGGTTGGGTGCGATCTCCAGGTTGTCACGGCGTCCGCCGTGCAGGGCGGCCATGCGCCGCTGGCCTTCGGAGTCGAAGCGCGCGAAGGACTGCTGCGCGGCGGCGATGGTTTCGTCACTGATGTGTTCGATCAGGCGGTCGGCAGCCTTCCAGGCCTCTTCGGCGGTTTCCCGGACGATCACGTGCAGACGGATGCCGAAACGCACGGTGCGCCCCTTGCGCGCGGCGCGCTCGCGAATGTCGGCCAGCTTGGCGGCGACGGCGGCCGGCGGTTCGCCCCAGGTCAGGTAGACATCGACCTGGTCGGCGGCGAGGTCGTGGGCCGCGTCCGAGGATCCACCGAAATACAGCGGTGGGTAGGGCTTCTGCACAGGCGGGTAAAGCGCCTTGGCGTTCTGTACCTTCAGGTGCTTGCCTTCGAAGTCGACCGCCTCGCCCTGCAATACCCGGCGCCAGATCCTCAGGAACTCATCGGTGACTTCGTAGCGTTCGCTATGGCTGAGGAAGCTGCCGTCGCCGCGGTTCTCGTCGGGGTCGCCGCCGGTGACCACGTTGATCAGCAGACGGCCGTTGGACAGCCGGTCGAGGGTCGCGGCCATGCGCGCCGAAACGGTCGGCGAAATGATGCCGGGGCGGATCGCCACCAGGTAGCGCAGGCGTTCGGTCAGCGGTACCAGCGCCGAAGCGATGACCCAGGAGTCTTCGCAGGAACGGCCGGTGGGAATCAGCACGCCGTGGTAGCCGAGGCTGTCGGCGGCCTGGGCCACCTGTTTCAGATAGTTGAGGGTCACCGGGCGGGCACCCTGGGCGGTGCCCAGGTAATGACCGTCGCCGTGAGTGGGGAGAAACCAGAAGACATCCATGGCAAGTCCTTAAGCGGTTTTCAGCAGCTGCTTGGAATGGGCGCCGAACAACGGGACGGCGCGTTCTGCGGCAAGGCGGATGCGGGCCTTCAGGGGCTCGCTGGTTATCTGGTAATTGGCGAAGTCGGTTTCGCTGGCGTAGACACCGATGGGCAGGGTCAGGGCCTGGAAGAAGCTGAACAGTGGGCGCAACTGGTGATCCAGGACCAGCGCATGGCGCTCGCTGCCGCCGGTGGCGGCCAGCAGCACCGGGGTGTCGATCAGGGCGTTGAGGTCCACCAGGTCGAACAGGTGCTTGAGCAGCCCGGGGTAGGAGCCGCGATAGACCGGCGAGGCGACGATCAGCAGGTCGGCGTTTTCGATGGCCTGCAGTTCGGCCTCGACCTCGGCACTCAGTTCGGCGCGTGACAGTGCCGCGCCGAGGGGACGGGCGATGTCGGTCAGTTCGATCAGCCGGCTTTCGAGGTGCAGGTGTTGCGCCAGTTCAGCCAGCAGCGCCTGGGTCAGCACCAGGGTGCGCGACGGGCGATAGGGGCCACCGGAGAGGGCAACGACTTTCAGTGTACGAGACATGGGCAGTTCCTTTTCAAACAGTTGCTGGGCGGGCAGGGTCAGTGTCCGGGCTTGGGTAACAGGGGCTTGAGCAAGACCTGTACCAAGCGCCCGGACACCGTATTCACGGGTTCCTGGCGTGCCCGGCGAGCGGCCGGCTGCTGGTGGGCGGGCTGTTTTGTTGATCGACTGTTGGTTGGCGAACAGTTGCCCTGGCAACACCGATCAAGTGGTTGAAACTGTTGTACGGGGTTTCTGATATTCCGTAAATGAACGTATTTCCATATTTATAGTTCTATATGGAATATAAGGCGTTTCAGTGGCAGGGTCAGCAAGTGATCGATAGCGACTATCGAGAGAGGTGATTTCTGCCATCCGGGGTGGCCCCGGTAGCCTGTGTCCATCCAATCAAATCAGGCATTCGGGAGTCACCTTATGAAACACACACCTGCGGTTCTGCTGCTTTTGCTGTTGTCCGTCCTGGCCGGCTGTGCCAGCCATCCTTCCCCTGAACTGCGGCCCTATACCGCCGAGGAAACCCGGGAACTGGCGCTGGAGGCATTGAATCGGCGTGGGCTGTCCTTCGAGGAGTACCATCGCAAGAAGGCCGAACTGGTAGGCCAGCCACAGCCGGTCTACGGCTTCGATGAGCAGGCCGAGATCAGTGCCGATCGCGGCAGTAACAGACAGGTAAACAAAGGGTGAAAGGCAAAACTGTACGGGTCGAAGTTTTCAGTAGCTGTGTCTGAGTTTCTCCAGGTCGCTGGGATAGGGTGAGTGCCTGACTGACACGCTTGCCGGATGCCCGCCATGACCCTCTCGCTCGACCTTCTGCTGGGCTTTGCCCTGTTCGCCCTGGTGACTTCCGTGACGCCCGGTCCCAACAACACCATGTTGCTGGCCTCCGGGGTGAACTTCGGCTTCAACCGTTCCATTCCCCATATCCTCGGCATCTCCTGCGGCTTCTTCGTGCTGGTGCTGGCCGTGGGGCTCGGCCTGGGGGCGGTGTTCGAGGCCTATCCGGCGCTCTATACCGCCTTGCGTTACATCGGCGGGGCCTACCTGTTGTACCTCGCCTGGAAAATCGCCGGTTCGGGGCCGGTCTCCGAAACCGAGCAGGGGCAGGGCCGACCGTTCAGCTTCTGGAATGCGGCGGCGTTCCAATGGGTCAATCCCAAGGCCTGGGTGATGGCGATCGGAGCGATCAGCACCTACACGCCGCTGCAGGGCTATTTCAGCAACGTGCTGGTGATCGCCGCCGTTTTCGCCCTGATCAACGCTCCCTCTGTCAGCCTCTGGGCCGCTTGCGGCAGCCTGTTGCGCAATGTGCTGCGCGAGCCGCGCTGGCTGCGGCTGTTCAACTTGGCCATGGCGCTGCTGTTGGTCATTTCGTTGTACCCGCTGGTGCAAGAGAGTGTGCAGCAGTTGTCCCGCTGAAGCGTCGGCGCCGGGCCTGTTGGCGCTCGCAACACCTTCCTTGGCGCTGTAAGCTGGACTCCAGGAGCGTTCCTACGCACTTTGCTTGAAAGTCATCTTTCCTTGATCGTTTTCCATCGGGTATAGCTGTCTGTTCAACTCCCGGTTGAACTCAGTGAGAAATCGCTCCGCGGGACACGCTTTATGAGTCTTTTGCCATGAATCAACAGCCTCTGTATTTCGACTACGCCGCCACGACTCCGGTGGACGAGCGGGTCATCCAGGTCATGGTCGAATGCCTGGGTTTCTCCGGCAACTTCGGCAACCCGGCCTCCAGCTCCCACACCTTTGGCCAGCGCGCCCGGCAGACGGTCGAGCAGGCCCGGCAACAGGTGGCGACCCTGGTGGGCGCAAGCGCCGAGCAGATCGTCTGGACCTCCGGTGCCACCGAATCGAACAACCTGGCCCTTAAAGGCGTGGCCCAGGCCCTTGGCACGGGGGGTGGACATGTGATCACCAGCCGGATCGAACACAAGGCGGTCCTCGATACCGCCCGGCAACTGGAGGAGGGTGGGGTCGAGGTGACCTGGCTGGAGCCGGACGCCGACGGGCTGATCTTCGCGCAGAGCGTCGAGCAAGCGCTGCGTGAGGACACGTTTCTGGTGTCGCTGATGCTGGTGAACAACGAACTGGGCACGCTCAACGACATCCGCGCCATCGGCCAGCGGGTTCGCGAGCATGGCGCGCTGTTTCATGTGGACGCCGCCCAGGGGGCCGGCAAGGTGGCCATCGACCTGGGCGAGTTGCCGGTGGACCTGATGTCGTTCTCGGCGCACAAGCTGTACGGGCCCAAGGGCATCGGCGCGCTGTATGTCGGACCGCGGGCCCGGCAGCGGCTGAATGCGCAGATCCACGGCGGTGGCCATGAAGGTGGCCTGCGCTCGGGGACCCTGGCGACTCACCAGATCGCCGGCATGGGCAGCGCCTTTGCCCTGGCGACCGAAGCGTTCGAGGAGGAGGCCACGCAGATTCGCGCCCTGCGTCAGCGTCTGCTGGACCAGTTGGCGGATGTCCCGGGCCTGCGCCTGAACGGCAGCCCGAGCCAGCGTATTCCCCATACCTTGAGCCTGACCTTCGCCGAAGGCCAGTTCAATGGCGCACAACTCAGCCAGACGCTGGCCTATTCGGCCACCTCGGCGTGCAACTCGGCGAGCAATGCGCCGTCCCATGTACTGCTGGCGCTGGGGCATGATGCCGATTCCGCGGCCCGTACCATCCGCCTGAGCCTCGGGCGTTTCACCACCGAGCAGGACATCGATCGGGCGGCTGCGGCGATCAAGGCCAGTGCCAGCGCGCCAGTGCCATTTTGGGCAGTTGCCCCGTCGTGACGGCTGATTCATCATCAGCGCCTTATAACAATCAAATCCGTGAGTAGCAGCAGGAGACATGATGAGCACGCAGACCTCGAGTCAGGGAACCGTACCCCAGCGCCTGGCGCGCACCCGCGAGCTGATGAAGCGCGAGGGCGTCCACGCCTTGCTGGTGCCATCGGCCGACCCGCACCTGTCGGAGTACCTGCCGGCGTACTGGCAGGGCCGGCAGTGGCTGTCGGGCTTTCATGGTTCGGTCGGTACCCTGATCGTCACGGCGGAGTTTGCCGGGGTCTGGGCTGACAGCCGCTACTGGGAACAGGCGAGCAAGGAACTGAAGGGCAGCGGCATCGAGCTGGTCAAGCTGCAACCGGGGCAAACCGGGCCGCTGGAGTGGTTGGCCGAGCAGACGCCGGCTGGTGGTGTGGTGGCGGTGGACGGTGCGGTGATGGCGCTGGCTTCGGCACGAACCCTTGGGGAAAAGCTGCAAGCCCGTGGTGCTCGCCTGCGTACCGATATCGACCTGCTGCGGCAGGCCTGGGAAGATCGCCCGGTGCTACCGAACCAGCCGGTCTACGAGCACCTGCCGCCGCAGGCCACCGTCAGCCGTGGCGAGAAGCTGGCGCAGTTGCGTGCGGAACTGAAGGACCGTGGCGCCGACTGGCATTTCATCGCGACCCTGGACGACATCGCCTGGTTGTTCAACCTGCGTGGCGCCGATGTGCCGTTCAACCCGGTGTTCGTCTCCTTCGCCCTGGTCAGTCAGCAGCAGGCCACGCTGTTCGTGGCAATGGACAAGGTCAGCGCCGAGTTGGCGAAGACCCTCGAACGTGACGGCGTGAGCCTGCGTGACTATGCCGACATTGCCCCGGCCCTGGCGGCCGTGCCGGGTGGTTCGAGCCTGCTGGTCGATCCTGCCCGTGTCACGGTCGGACTGCTGGACAACCTGGGCGCCGAGGTGAGCCTGGTGGAGGGGTTGAACCCGACCACCCTCGCCAAGTCGCGCAAGAGCCTGGACGATGCGGCACACATCCGCCAGGCCATGGAGCAGGATGGCGCGGCGTTGTGCGAATTCTTCGCCTGGCTGGAAACAGCGCTGGGTCGTGAGCGGATCACCGAACTGACCATCGACGAGAAACTGACCGCCGCGCGCGCCCGTCGCCCCGGCTACGTGTCCCTGAGTTTCAACACCATCGCCGCGTTCAACGCCAATGGCGCGATGCCGCATTATCACGCCACCGAGCAGGAACATGCGGTGATCGAAGGTGACGGCCTGCTGCTGATCGACTCCGGCGGCCAGTACCTGGGCGGCACCACCGATATCACCCGGATGGTGCCGGTGGGGACGCCGAGCGCCGAACAGAAAGTCGATTGCACGCGGGTGCTCAAGGGCGTGATCGCCTTGTCCAGGGCGCGCTTCCCCCGTGGCATTCTGTCGCCACTGCTCGATGCCATCGCGCGGGCGCCGATCTGGGCCGATAACGTCAACTACGGGCATGGTACCGGTCATGGCGTCGGTTACTTCCTGAACGTTCACGAAGGCCCGCAGGTGATCGCCTATCAGGCGGTCGCTGCACCGCAGACGGCGATGCAGCCGGGGATGATCACCTCGATCGAGCCGGGCACCTACCGTCCGGGGCGTTGGGGTGTGCGTATCGAGAACCTCGCGATGAACCGTGAGGCGGGCGAGAGCGAGTTCGGTGAGTTCCTGCGTTTCGAAACCCTCACGCTGTGCCCGATCGATACCCGCTGCCTGGAGCCGGCGCTGTTGACGCAGGAAGAGCGTGACTGGTTCAACGGCTACCATGCCGAGGTGCGTGAGCGGCTGAGTCCGTTGCTCAGTGGGGCGGCGCTGGAGTGGTTGAATACCCGCACTGCGGCGATCTGATTTTGCGGCAAGGTCTTCGGGCCTGTTCGCGGGCAAGCCCGGCTCCTACGAGGCGGTGTCGTATGCAAACTTCATGTACGACCCATTCTTCATGGGAGCCGGCTTGCTGGCGATAACGATCTGGTAGGCGATATCTCTACTGCCTGAACCTCCTCCGGGTCACACCAACGCCTCGCGTACGAAATCAAGCCGGTCCTGTCCGAAAAACAACTGTTCGCCGACAAACATGCTCGGTGCGCCGAATACCCCACGTTGCAAGGCTTGCTCGGTCTTCTCCTTGAGCACCTCCTTGACTTCCTCATCCTGGGTCAACGCCATGACCTGCTCAGGGTCGAACCCATGCTCGGCCAATACCTGCGCGACCGTGCCGGGATCATTCAGGTTGCGCCCATCGACCCAGAGTGCGCGATACAACGCATCGACGAATTCGACAAAGCGCTCCGGCTGGCGCAGTTGCACGCCGGTGGTTGCCCGCATCAGCAGCAATGTGTTGATCGGGAAGTACGGGTTGAAGCGAAAGGGCACGCCATAGCGTTGGGCGTAGCGGGCCAGGTCCTGAATCATGTAGCGCCCCTTGGCCGGAATCTCGGCGGGGGAGGCGTTGCCCGTGGCCTTGAACACGCCGCCGAGCAGCATCGGCTGGTAGATCAGTCGGGCTTGGGCCTGGGCACAGATTCCGGGTAGCTGGGTATAGGCCAGGTAGGAGGCAGGGCTGCCCAGATCGAAGTAGAACTCGACGTTTTTTTTCATGGATGAAGCATCCTTGTTGTTGTCGTGGGGGAGAGCCTACCAGCGTTCGTTCCAGGGCCGCAGGTCGAGTTCGAAGGTCCAGGCGTCCCGCGGCTGGTTGTGCAGGTACCAGTAGTTCTCGGCGATATGGCCCGGGTCGAGGATGCCGTCCTGGTCCTTGAGGGCGTATTTTTCCGGGAAACCGGTGCGGATGAAGTCGGTGTCGATGGCGCCGTCCACCACCACATGGGCGACGTGGATGTTCAGTGGCCCCAGCTCCCGCGCCATGCTCTGCGCCAGAGCGCGGATCCCATGCTTGGCGCCAGCGAATGCGGCGAAACCGGCGGCTCCGCGCAGCCCGGCGGTGGCGCCGGTGAACAGGATGGTGCCGCGCTGGCGAGTGACCATGCGTCTGGCGACCTCGCGGGCATTGAGGAAGCCGGAGAAGCAGGCCATTTCCCAGATCTTGAAATACTTGCGGGCGGTTTCTTCCAGGATGCTGCACGGCACGTTGGCGCCGATGTTGAAGACGAAGGCTTCGATCGGACCGATCTGGCTTTCGATCTCCTCGATCAGGGCCACCACTTCTTCTTCCTTGCGCGCATCGCAGGCAAAACCGTGGGCCTCGCCACCAGCCTGGCGAATCGTGTCCAGCAGCGGCTGAAGCTTGTCGGCACTGCGCCGTGTCAGGCAGGCGGTGAAGCCTTCGACAGCGAAGCGCTTGGCAATGGCACCGCCAGTGGCGTCGCCGGCTCCGACGACCAATACGACTTTCTTGTGGTTGTTTGCGGTAGTCATGGTCAGTATCGCTCTTTTATTAAACGATCGTTAACTAAACGAACGTTATGCTACGATTCGGTAAGCGTCAAGGTCGTGAACAGGAACAGCTCCATGCGTTATTCACTCAGCCACAAGCAGGAAACCCGCGAACGTCTGCTGGAAAGCAGTGCGGCTTCGGCAAAGAAATCAGGATTTGCCCCGATCGGGGTGGACGGCCTGATGAAAGCCATCGGTCTCAGTGGCGGGGCGTTCTATGGGCATTTTTCGTCGAAGGACGAATTGTTCGGGGCAATCGTCGAGCGGGAGCTGAGCCGCAGCGTGGCGCGCCTGGGGGGGGAAGGGTCGGCGGATCCTGCGCAGTTGGAGCGATGCCTGAAGCTGTACCTGAGCATGAGCCATGTCGAGCAGGTGGAGAGCGGCTGTGTCTTGCCGGCGTTGGGAGCTGAGATTGCCCGGGCCGACATGGCGGTGCGCGAGCGGGCCGAAGCCTGGCTGTGTCGGTTGCAACAGTGTTGGGCGCAGGTGTTGGGCAGCGAGGGTCAGGCCTGGTCGATCCTGTCCCAGTGTGTGGGAGCGCTGGTGGTGGCGCGCATGATGTCGACGCCGGAGCTTCAGCATCAGGTGTTGCAATCGAGTCGCGACGAAATCGATCGTCAGATCGGCCGGCCGTCCGGGTAGCGGCGGCCGTGTCCTACTTGCAGATGATGATCATGCTGCGGCTGGTATAGCCGGCCGGGTTCAGGCCGAAAGGATAGTCACCGGGATCTTCCACGGTGTCACCGGACTTGGCGAGGATCTTGTAGCCCTTGTCGCTGCAGGAGTTGGCGGCCTTGGTGTAGCACTTGTCCCAGGAGGACGTCAGCCCCGAGCAGTTGATGTGCAGGCCCCGCTTGCCATGCTTGATGGGTTTGGAGGTCGCGGCGCAACCGGCGATGGCGAGTACTGCCAAGACAATCAAAAAACGCTTCATTACTGTCCTTAATCTCCAGCCCCGGATCAAACAGCCCGAGTTTGGCTTCTTTCGTGCCCGCCTGTTTCTTCCCTGAGCGCCCCGTCCGAATTTATCAAGGCTGGCATTGAGTTAGGCGTAAACATGTCTTATTTGCGCGACAAATGCCAGAGTAACGTCATGCGTTGTATCAATCAGTTGCGATTGCGGGCTTGGGTTCGCTGCGCATGGTCAGTGTCGCGCCTATGGATGCACAGATGATGCAGGCGATTGCCAGCCATTGCGCCATGGACAGGTATTCGCCGAGAAACAGGAGGCCGGAGAGGGCGCCGAAGGCCGGTTCGATGCTCATCAGGGTGCCGAAGGTGCGGGCGGGAATGCGGGTCAGGGCGACCATTTCCAGGCTGTAGGGCAGGGCGGTGGAGAGGATGGCGACGCCGATGGCCGCAGGGATCAGTGCCGGGCTCAGCAAGGCTGTGCCAGCGTGGACAATACCGACGGGGGCAACAACCAGGGCGGCGATCATCACGCCCAGGGCGGCGGTTTGGACACCGTTGTCCGCGCCGGCCTTTTGCCCGAAGAGGATGTAGAGGGCCCAGCAGGCTCCCGCACCCAGGGCGTAGAGGGCGCCGACCAGGTCGATACTGGTACTGGTGCCCGAGGTCGGAATCAAGAGCAGCAGGCCGGTGATCGCCAGGCCGATCCACAGGAAGTCGATAGCCCGGCGTGAAGCGAACAGGGCCACGGCCAGCGGACCGGTGAACTCCAGCGCTACCGCGATCCCCAGCGGAACGCTTCGGAGGGACATATAGAAGAGCAGGTTCATGCCGCCGAGGGCGATGCCATAGATGACCACCGTGGTCAGGGATTTGGCGGTGAGTGTCGCTCGCCAAGGGCGCAGGATCAGCAGCATGATCAGGCTGGCGAAGATCAGGCGCAGGGTGGTGGTGCCCTGGGCTCCCACTACCGGGAACATGCTCTTGGCCAGGGAGGCTCCGGATTGAATGGAAGCCATTGCGATGATCAGCAGGGCGACGGGAAAAACGGTCGTCGCCAGGCTGCGGGATTGCTGGGTCATGGGGTGGGGTGTCCGGAGCGCGTAAATATGAGGGGGGATACCCGAGTATGATGCTAAACAATGAGCGGTTGAGCAATATATTGCTCATGTCGGGACGCTACCTTTACAGGGGATGCTTTTGTAGGATTCGGCTTGCTGGCGATGGCGGCATCCCAATCACCACCGATCTAGTTGGGTGGCCGCCTGCGGTGGATCGCCAGCAAGCGGAGCGCCGCCCGGCCGGCTCCCACTGGTGGGCCTTCGTTAATCGTAAGTTCATGTTTTTGACCTTTATGAGCGAAATCTGAAAATAACGGTTGACGCTCATTCCCAGGGGCCTATAATGCGCCCACTTCCGGCGCGGCCCGAACGGAAAACTCCTTGAGATTCAACGAGTTACCTAGTTTTG
>NZ_AQOH01000266.1 GCF_000364705.1 Pseudomonas fuscovaginae SE-1
TCCAGGAACAGGTTGCCACCGATGGCCTGCAGGCCGGCCGGGTTGATGAAGTCGGCGGTCTGCAGGTTGCCGATCACCTGCGATGCCGGGTTGCCGGCGGTGGTGATCGAGACGGTGCCGTCCTTGCCGACCGTGAAGGTCTGGGCGTTGTTCGGGATCACGATGGCCGGTTGCAGGGCGAAACCGGCGGCGGTGACGATCTGGCCGGTGTTGTCCAGGTGAAAGGTACCGTCACGGGTGTAGGCCGTGGTGCCGTCCGGTTGCAGGATCTGGAAGAAGCCACGGCCATTGACCGCGATGTCCAGCGGCTGGTCGGTGGTCTGCAGGCTGCCGGCGGCGAAGTTCTTCTGGGTGCCGACGATACGCACACCGGTACCCAGCTGCAGGCCCGACGGCAGTTCGCTGTCCTGGGTCGACTGAGCACCGGGCTGACGCCTGATCTGGTACAGCAGGTCCTGGAACTCGGCACGATCACGCTTGAAGCCGGTGGTCGAG
>NZ_AQOH01000267.1 GCF_000364705.1 Pseudomonas fuscovaginae SE-1
GGCGAGATCCAGGCGCGGCTGACCGCCTTCCCGGCGGTGCAGGAGGCGGTGGTGGTGGCCCGCGAGGACGTGCCGGGCGACAAGCGCCTGGTGGCCTACTACACGGCGGCCGAAGTCCAGGAGATCGATGCGCTGCGCGCGCACCTGCTGGAGCAGTTGCCGGACTACATGGTGCCGACGTTGTTCGTGCACCTGGATGTCCTGCCGCTGAGCCCCAACGGCAAGCTCGACCGCAAGGCCCTGCCGGCACCGGACCCGGCGGCCTTGCCCAGTCGCGAGTATCAGGCGCCGCAAGGCGAGGTGGAGGTCGCCCTGGCGCGAATCTGGGCCGAAGTGCTCAGGGTCGATCAGGTCGGGCGCCATGACAACTTCTTCGAGTTGGGCGGCCACTCGCTGCTGGCGGTCAAGTTGATCGAACGCATGCGCCAGCAGGGCCTGGCGGCGGATGTGCGGGTGCTGTTCGGCCAGCCGACCCTGGCGGCCCTGGCTGCCGCCGTGGGTGGACAGGTCGAGGTGCAGGTGCCGGCCAACCGCATCAGCGCCGATTGCCGGCGCATCACCCCGGACCTGCTGCCCCTGGCCGATCTCGACCAGGCAGCCCTCGACCGGCTGGTGGAAAGCATCCCCGGTGGCGTGGCCAACGTGCAGGATATCTACGGCCTGGCACCGCTGCAGGCGGGTATCCTCTATCACCACCTGGCGACGGAAGAGGGGGACCCCTACGTCATGCAGGCGCAGTTCGAGTTCGCCGGTCTGGAGCAGGTGAAGGCCTTTGTCCGGGCACTCAATGCGGTGATCGAGCGTAACGACATCCTGCGTACCAGCGTGCACTGGGAAGGCCTCGGCGAGCCGGTGCAGGTGGTCTGGCGCCAGGCACCATTGGCGCTCGAACGGCTCGACTGCGATCCGCAGGGTGGCGACGCCCTGCGGCAATTGCAGCAGCGTTTCGATCCGCGTCACTACCGGCTCGATCTGAACCGCGCACCGTTGCTGCGTCTGGCCTACACCCGTGACGAGCGGAACGATCGCTGGTTCGGCATCCTGCTGTTCCACCATATCCTGCTCGATCACACCGCACTCGACGTGCTGGTGCATGAAATGAGCGCCAGTCTGCAGGGGAGGATGGAGCAGTTGGGGGCCCCGGTGCCTTACCGCAACCATGTGGCGCAGATCCGCCTGGGCACCGGTGAAGCGGAGCATGAGGCGTTTTTCCGCGAGATGCTCGGCGATATCGACGAGCCGACCCTGGCCTTCGGCCTGCAGGAAGTGGCGGGAGATGGTCGCGGTATCGAGGAATGGCCGGTGGCGCTGGACGCGGTCCTGAGCCGGCGTCTGCGCGAGCAGGCCCGCCAGCTTGGCGTGAGTGCCGCCAGCCTGCTGCACCTGGCCTGGGCCCAGGTGCTCGGGCGGGTTTCGGGCCGCGAGGAGGTGGTGTTCGGCACCGTCCTGCTGGGCCGCATGCACGGCGGCGAGGGCGCCGATCGCGCCCTGGGCATGTTCATCAACACCCTGCCCCTGCGGGTCGACCTCGGTGCGCTCGGGGTCCGCGAGGCCCTGCGCGCGACCCATGCCCGGCTGTCGCAACTGCTCGGCCACGAGCACGCCTCGCTGGCCCTGGCCCAGCGTTGCAGCGGCGTACCGGCTTCGCTGCCACTGTTCAGCAGCCTCTTCAACTACCGGCACAGTGCTGCCGGCGAAACCTCGGCGGAGCAGGCGGCGACCTGGGAGGGGATCCACCTGCTGCAGGCGCGCGAGCGCAGCAACTACCCGCTGGTGCTGAACGTCGACGACCTGGGCGAGGACTTCTCGTTCACGGTACAGGCACCGGCCGAGCTGGGCCTGGAGCGGATCGGCGGCTACCTGGGCACGACCCTGCTGCACCTGGTCGACGCCTTGGAGCAGGCTCCGACGACGCCACTGCATGCACTGGCGATGCTGCCGCCGCAGGAGCGTGAGCACCTGCTGCATGGTCTCAATGCCACCGCGCGCAACTACCCCGTCGAACAGACCCTGCACGGCCTGTTCGAGGCGCGGGCCGAAGTCCATCCGGACGCTACGGCGGTTATCCATGGCGAGCAGGTGCTCACCTACGGCGAACTCAATCGTGCCGCCAACCGCCTGGCCCATCACCTGATCGGCCTGGGCGTGATGCCGGGCCATCATGTGGCGATCCTGCTGGAGCGCTCGGTGGACCTGCTGGTCAGCCAGCTGGCGATCAGCAAGTGCGCGGCGGTCTATGTGCCGCTGGACGTCAATGCACCGGCCGAGCGCCAGGCCTTCATGGTCCAGGACAGCCGTGCGGTGCTGCTGCTGACCCGCAGCAGCGAAGCGGTCGACTATGAAGCCCGGCGGGTCGACCTCGATCACCTGGCTCTCGTCGGGCAGGCGGACCATGACCCGCAACTGCGGCAGTCGAGCGAGTCGGCGGTGTACATCATGTACACCTCCGGCTCCACCGGCACGCCCAAGGGCGTACGGGTACCGCACCGGGCGGTCAGCCGGCTGGTGCTCAACAACGGCTATGCCGAGTTCAACGGGTACGATCGGGTGGCGCTTGCCTCCAACCCGGCCTTCGACGCCAGTACCCTGGAAGTCTGGGCGCCGTTGCTCAACGGTGGGTGTGCGGTGGTGGTCGAGCAGGACGTGCTGCTGTCCCGCGAGGCCCTGGCGAGCCTGCTGCGCGAGCAGCGGGTCAGCGTGCTGTGGATGACCGCCGGGCTGTTCCACCAGCATGCCGATGGCCTGCTGTCGGCTTTGCGCGACCTGCGCTACCTGATCGTCGGCGGTGATGTGCTCGATCCGGCGGTGGTCGAACGGGTGCTGCGTGACGGCGCGCCACGCCACCTGCTCAACGGCTATGGCCCGACCGAGGCCACCACCTTCTCGACCACTTTCGAAATCACCGCGGTCGAGGGTGGCAGCATCCCGATCGGCCGGCCGATCGGCAACACTCGCGCCTATGTGCTCGATGCCCGCCGGCAGCCGGTACCGGTCGGCGTGGTGGGCGAGCTGTATATCGGTGGCCTGGGGGTTGCCCTGGGCTACCTGAACCAGCCCGAACTGAGCGCCGAGAAGTTCATCGCCGACCCGTTCCATCCCGGATCGCAGGGCCTGATGTACCGCAGCGGCGATCTGGTGCGCTGGCGCGCCGACGGTAACCTGGAGTACCTGGGCCGTAACGACAATCAGGTGAAGATTCGCGGCTTCCGCATCGAGCTGGGCGAGATCGAGACCCGTCTGGGGCGCCACCCGCAGGTTCGCGACGTGGCCGTGCTGGTGCGTGAGGTGGCCCCCGGGGACAAGCGCCTGGTGGCCTGGTTCAGCGCCGAGGCGGCTGAAACACCTGCTGCCGAAGCGCTGCGCGATTACCTGCAGGGGCAGTTGCCGGACTACATGGTGCCCTCGGCCTATGTGCAACTCGAGGCGCTGCCGCTGACCGCCAATGGCAAGCTCGACCGCAAGGCGCTGCCGGCGCCGGACCAGGCGGCCCTGCTCAGCCGCGACTTCGAGGCGCCACAGGGCGCGGTCGAGATCGCCCTGGCACGGATCTGGGCCGAGGTGCTCAAGGTCGAGCGGATTGGTCGCCATGATCACTTCTTCGAACTGGGCGGCCATTCGCTGCTGGCGGTGACACTGATCGAGCGCATGCGCCAGGCCGGTCTCAATGCCGACGTGCGGGTGCTGTTCAGCCAGCCGACCCTGGCGGCGCTGGCGGCGGCCATCGGCAGCGGTCGCGAGATCGAGGTGCCGCGCAACCTGATCGAGATCGGCTGCCAGCACATCACCCCGCAACTGTTGCCATTGGTGGAGCTGGACCAGGCGAGTATCGACCGCCTTGTCGCCGCCATTCCCGGTGGCGCGGCCAATGTGCAGGATATCTACCCGCTGGCACCGCTGCAGGAAGGTATTCTCTATCACCACATGAGCGCCGGGCAGGGCGATCCGTACCTGCTGCAATCGCAGATGGCCTTTGACAGCCTGGCGCATCTGCAGGCCTTTGCCGGTGCCCTGCAGCAGGTGGTCGGGCGTCACGACATTCTGCGCACCAGCGTGCACTGGGACGCACTGGAGCGGCCGCTGCAGGTGGTCCGCCGGCAGGCCGAACTGCCGGTGCGGGAGGTGCCGACCGATCCGGCGGCCGGGGATGTGCTCGAGCAATTGCAGGAGCGCTTCGAAACCCGTCGCTACCGCCTGGATATCCGTCAGGCACCGTTGCTGCAACTGGTGTACGCCAACGATCCGCTGAACCGGCGCATCGTCGCGATCCTGATGTTTCATCACCTGGCCCTGGATCATACCGCCATGGCGGTGGTGGTCGAGGAGATGCATGCGCTGTTGCAGCGCGACGGCGAGGGCCTGGTCGCGCCGGTGCCGTACCGCAACTATGTGGCCCAGGCGCGCCTGGGCGTCGGCGAGCAGGAGCACGAGGCGTTCTTCCGCGAAATGCTCGGTGATATCGACGAGCCGACCCTGCCGTTCGGTCTGCAGGACGTGCAGGGCGATGGCCGGGACATCGAGGAAGCGCCGCTGATGCTGGCGGCGGGGCTGAGCCGCCGTCTGCGTGAACAGGCGCGGCGGCTGGGCGTCAGTGCGGCGAGCCTGATGCATCTGGCCTGGGCCCGGGTGCTGGGGGCCACTTCCGGCAGGGACCAGGTGGTGTTCGGCACGGTGCTGATGGGTCGCATGCAGGGGGGCGAGGGCGCCGACCGGGCCCTGGGAATGTTCATCAATACCCTCCCACTGCGGGTCGAGGTGGACGCCACTGCGGTCCGTGAGGGGGTCAGGGCCACCCACGAGCGGCTGACCGCACTGCTGGGGCATGAACATGCCTCGCTGGCCCTGGCGCAGCGCTGCAGCGCGGTCGATGCCGCGACACCGCTGTTCAGCGCCTTGCTCAACTATCGCCACAGTGCCCACGAGGCGTTACCGGCACAGGCCGGAGGTGTCTGGCAGGGCATCCATCTGCTGGGGGGCGAGGAGCGCACCAACTATCCGCTGACCCTGAGCGTCGACGACCTGGGCAGCGACTTCCGCCTGCGGGTGCTGGCCTCGGCCAGCCTTGGGCCACAACGTGTCGCCGAGTACATGCAGACGGCCCTGGAACAACTGGCCGAGGCGCTGGAGCAGGAGGGTTCGGTGGCCCTGAACCGCCTGGAGATCCTCCCGGCGGCGCAACGCCAGCAACTGCTGGAGGGTTTCAATGCCAGTGCGGTCGATTTCCCTCGCGGGCAGACCGTCCATGGCCTGTTCGAGGCCGAGGCCGAGCGTCGGCCAGAGGCGTTGGCAGTGGTGCAGGGCGACATGAGTCTCAGCTACGGCGAGCTCAATCGCCAGGCCAACCAGTTGGCCCACCATCTGCGTACGCTGGGCGTGCAACCGGATGATCGCATTGCCATCCGCCTGCACCGTGGCCCGCGGATGCTGGTCGGGCTGCTGGCGATCCTCAAGGCCGGCGCCGCCTACGTGCCGGTCGATCCGGCCCTGCCGGGCGAGCGCCAGCGCTACCTGCTCGAAGACAGCGCGCCGCTGGCACTGCTGACGCAGAGCGAGTGGCGTGCCCAGTTGCCGGGCCTGCAGGTGCCGGTACTGGAACTGGATCGGGTCACCTGGCAGGACCAGCCCGTTGACAATCCGGCACCGGGCGCGC
>NZ_AQOH01000268.1 GCF_000364705.1 Pseudomonas fuscovaginae SE-1
TGCGACCCTGCATCTGCCGCCGGCGGATATCGATCACCAGGATATCGATCGTCTGCTCGGCTGGTGGCTGCAGCAACCGTTGCAGGTGAGCTTCCTGTCCACGCCGGTGGCCGAATACGCCTTCAGCCGGCAACTCGAACATCCGACCCTGCGCACGCTGCTGATCGGTGGCGACCGCCTGCGCCAGTTCAGCCAGGCGCAACGCTTCGCGGTGATCAACAACTACGGTCCGACCGAGGCCACGGTGGTGGCGACCTCCGGGGTGATGGAGGCCGGGCAGGTGCTGCATATCGGCAAGCCGATCGCCAATGCCCGGGTTTATCTGCTGGACGAGCAATTGCAACCGGTGCCGGTCGGGGTGGCGGGCGAGTTGTATATCGGTGGGGCCGGGGTGGCGCGGGGTTATCTGAACCGTCCGGACCTGACCGCCGAACGCTTCATCCGCGATCCGTTCAGCGCCGATCCGCAGGCGCTTCTCTACCGCACCGGCGACCAGGCACGCTGGCTGGCCGATGGCAATCTCGATTACCTGGGGCGCAACGACGACCAGTTGAAGATCCGCGGTGTGCGAATCGAACCGGGCGAGATCGAGGCGGCGCTGAACAGCCATGAAGTGATCGGCGAATCCGTGGTGCTGGTCCGTGACGGCCGCCTGGTGGCCTGGTTCACCGCGGGTGAAACCATGGCGGTGGAAACGCTGAGCGACTATCTGCACGATCGACTGCCGGACTACATGGTGCCGTCCGCCTACGTGCAGCTCGACGCGCTGCCGCTGACCGCCAACGGCAAGCTCGACCGCCGGGCGCTGCCGGCTCCGGACCAGACGGCCCTGCTGAGCCGCGAGTTCGAGGCGCCGCAAGGGGCCGTCGAGATCGCCCTGGCGCAGATCTGGGCCGAGGTGCTCAAGCTTGAGCGGGTGGGGCGTCATGACCACTTCTTCGAATTGGGCGGCCATTCGCTGCTGGCGGTGACACTGATCGAGCGCATGCGCCAGGCCGGTCTCGACAGCGATGTGAGGGTGCTGTTCAGTCAGCCGACGCTGGCGGCGCTGGCGGCGGCCATCGGCAGCGGTCGCGAGGTCGAGGTGCCGGAAAACCGTATTCCCGCCGATTGCCAGCACATCACCCCGGACCTGTTGCCATTGATCGAGCTGGACCAGGCGAGCATCGACCGCCTCGTCGCCGCCATTCCCGGTGGCGCGGCCAACGTGCAGGACATCTACCCGCTGGCACCGTTGCAGGAAGGCATCCTCTATCACCACATGAGTGCCGGGCAGGGCGACCCGTACCTGCTGCAGTCGCAGATGGCCTTCGACAGCCTGACGCACCTGCAAGCCTTTACCGGCGCCCTCCAGCAGGTGATCGACCGTCACGATATCCTGCGTACCAGCGTGCACTGGGAAGGCCTGGATCGGCCGCTGCAGGTGGTGCGCCGGCAGGCGCCGCTGCGGGTCCTCGAGGTCGCGCTGCAGGCCGCCGACGGCGATGTCCTGGCGCAGTTGCACCAGCGTTTCGATGCCCGGCACTACCGCCTGGATATCCGCCAGGCTCCGCTGGTGGAACTGGTGCATGCCAACGACCCGGTGGGACAGCGGATCGTCGCGATCCTGCTGTTCCACCACCTGGCCGTCGACCATACCGCGATGGAGGTGGTGGGGCGCGAGATGCGTGCGTTCATCGAAGGTCGCGCCGAGGCACTCGCTGCACCGGTGCCGTATCGCAACTATGTGGCTCAGGCGCGCCTGGGTGTCAGCGAGCAGGAACACGAGGCGTTCTTCCGCGAAATGCTCGGCGATATCGATGAGCCGACCCTGCCGTTCGGCCTGCAGGACGTGCAGGGCGACGGGCACGACATCGAGGAAGCCTGGCAGCGCCTGCCACTGGCGCTTGCCGCTCGGCTGCGCCAGCAGGCACGGCTGCTCGGGGTCAGTGCCGCCAGCCTGTTCCATCTGGCCTGGGCCCGGGTGCTGGCAGCCACCTCCGGCAAGCAGGCGGTGGTGTTCGGCACAGTGTTGCTGGGTCGGATGCAGGGTGGCGAAGGTGCCGACCGGGCGTTGGGCATGTTCATCAACAGCCTGCCGTTGCGGGTCGATATCGATGACACGCCGGTACGCGCCGGGGTCAAGGCGACCCACGGCCGCCTGACCGCGCTGCTCGGCCACGAGCACGCCTCGCTGGCCCTGGCCCAGCGTTGCAGTGGCGTGGCCGCATCGCTGCCGCTGTTCAGCGCGATGCTCAACTATCGCCACAGTGATGCCGGTCTCTTCGACAAGGCCACCCCAGGTGCCTGGAGGGGCATCGAGACTCTGGCCAGTGAAGAACGTACCAACTATCCGCTGAGCCTGAACGTCGATGACTTGGGCGAAGGTTTCAGCATGACCGCCATGACCCCCGCCCGAATCGGCGCGCAACGGGTCTGTGATTTCATGCTGGCGACCCTGGAGGGGTTGGTCGATGCGCTCGAACAGGAGCCGCGGCGGGCGCTCAATCGCTTGCCGGTGCTGACCGCACAGGAGCGGCAGCAGGTGCTGGAGGCGTTCAATGCCACCGCGGTCGACTACCACCTCGACCAGACCCTGCACGCTCTGTTCGAGGCCCAGACGCAGCGGGCGCCGCAGGCGCAAGCCGTGGTGGCGGGCGAACAGCGGCTGAGCCATGACCAGTTGAACCGCCGCG
>NZ_AQOH01000269.1 GCF_000364705.1 Pseudomonas fuscovaginae SE-1
GTGGCCCGAGGCTACCTGAATCGCGACGACCTCACGGCAGAGCGCTTCCTCGACGACCCGTTCAACGGCGGACGCATGTACCGCACCGGCGACCTCGGCCGCTACCTGCCCGATGGCAACATCGAGTATCTGGGGCGCAACGACGACCAGGTGAAGATCCGCGGCTTCCGCATCGAACTGGGCGAGATCGAGGCGCGCCTGGCCAGGCACGCCGACGTGCAGGAGGCGGTGGTGATGGCCCGGGAGGATGTACCGGGAGAAACCCGCCTGGTGTCGTACTTCACCCCGGCCAGCAGCGGGCTCGTACCCGACAGCGGTAGCCTGCGCGCTTATCTGCGCGGGTTGCTGCCGGACTACATGCTACCCGCGGCCTATGTGCAGCTCGAGCGGTTGCCCCTGACCCCCAACGGCAAGCTGGACCGCAAGGCCCTGCCGGCACCGGATAGCAGTGCCTACGCTTCGCGTGTCTACGAAGCCCCGATGGGCGAGGTGGAGATCAAGCTGGCGGCGCTCTGGGAGGACCTGCTCCAGGTCGAGCGGGTGGGGCGGCATGACCACTTCTTCGAGCTGGGTGGGCACTCGCTGTTGGCGGTCAGCCTGATCGAGCGTATGCGTCAGGCGAACCTGGAAGCCGATGTCCGGGTGCTGTTCGGCCAGCCGACACTGGCCCAGGTAGCCGCGTCGGTGGGTACGACACAACAGGTGGAGGTACCGCGGGTGAAGGTGCCGACACTCAAGCGCAAACGCGTTATCTGAAGCCCTGGCTCCGTATCCGGCCGATTGCCGATCGGTCGGGTACGGAGCCGTTTTTTTCCCCAATCCCCTGGCAACGCCTCGAACTCTTGCAGGCCCGTGCCTTGTCCCGGCTTCCCATGACAGACAGTCCCAGGTGGATGCTCTAATTTTCGAGGCCTGTGGGGAACATGGCGAATGGGGTTGTTTCGCATGTGTCAGTGGCCCGTAGGCTTTGCCGCCGCGGCGCCGGTCATGCCTGTACCCCGATCCCGTGCCGTCTTCGAACCTCGAAGCCCCTCCGTTTTATCGCGTGAACGCTGTCTCCGACACCGAGCCCTTGGGTCGTCAACCCTCTCCGACATGATAAACAGTAGGTTATTCGATGCACTTCAGCGAATTGATGGCAGTTCTTTCCACGCACGCGATTGGCCTTCAACTGGAAGAAGACAATCTGGTGATTCTTGGTGACGACGAGGGCCTTGACAGCGCCGTCTTCGATAGCCTGGTCGTGCACAAGGCGGAACTGCTCAGGCTGGTGGCTCGAAACGGCGGGGAATGGCTGAGCCCGGCCCTGCGCATCACGCCGCAGATGTTGCCGCTGGCCAACCTCGGCCAGGCGGCCATCGACCGGATTGTCGAATCGGTGCCGGGCGGAGCCGGCAACGTGCAGGACATCTACCCGCTGGCGCCCCTGCAGGAGGGTATTCTCTATCATCACCTGGCCGCCGGGCAGGGCGATCCCTATGTCTTGCGCTCGTTGTTCGCGGCCGAGAGCCGCGAGCGCCTCGACGATTTCGCCCAGGCCCTGCAGGCGGTGATCGACCGGCACGATATCCTGCGCACGGCGATGGTCTGGGAAGGCCTCGATGAACCGATGCAGGTGGTCTTGCGCGAAGCGACGCTGGCGGTGGAAGAAGTCGAGCTGACGCCCCGTGACGGTGATATCGAAACCTGCCTGCGTGAACGCTTCGATCCCCGGCATTACCGCCTGGACCTGCGCCAGGCCCCGCTGATGCGCCTGATGTGCGCCGAGGACCGGGCCAATGCGCGCTGGGTCGCGCTCCTGCTGTTTCATCACATCGCCATCGACCATGCCGCGCTGGAGCTGGTGCAATACGAAATGCAGGCCTACCTGCTCGGTGAAGGTCACGCGTTGCCCGAGGCGGTGCCCTATCGCAACTATGTGGCGCAGGTCCGGCTCGGTGCCGGAGCCGATGCCCATGAAGGCTTTTTCCGCGACATGCTGGCGGACGTCGATGAACCGACCCTGCCATTTGGCGTAGCGCAAATGCCTGGCGGCAACCCGCAGATCGAAGAGCTCCACCTTCCTGTCGCCGCCGATCTGAGCCAACGCCTGCGTGCCCAGGCCCGCCAGTTGGGCGTCAGCGCCGCCAGCCTGCATCACCTGGCCTGGGCGCGGGTGCTGGGGGCCGTGTCGGGCAAGTCCGATGTGGTGTTCGGCACCGTGCTGATGGGCCGGATGCAGGGCGGCAAGGGCGCCGACCGGGCGCTGGGCATGTTCATCAACACCCTGCCGTTGCGGGTAAAGCTCGATGGGCACGCGGTCCGCGAAGGGGTCAGGACCACCCACGCACGCCTGACCGCCTTGCTCGGTCATGAACACGCGTCCCTGGCCCAGGCCCAGCGTTGCAGCGGTGTGGCGGCCCCGACGCCCTTGTTCAGCTCGCTGCTCAATTACCGCCACAGCGCCACCGGCTCGCAGGTCTCGGCCGAGACCGCCCGGGCCTGGGCCGGCTTGCAGAGCCTGGGTGGCGACGAGCAGAGCACCTATCCGATCACCCTGTCGGTGGACGATCTTGGCGAGGGTTTCAGCCTGGCGGTCCAGACCCTGGTGCAGATCGGTGCGCAACGGGTCGGTGACTATATGCTGGCGGCCCTCGCGGCGCTGGTGGAAGCCCTGGAGCAACAGCCGCAAACACCGTTGCAGCAGTTGCAGATCCTCTCTGCGGCCGAGCGCCAGCAGGTGCTGCATGGCTTCAATGCCACGGCGCGTGACTATCCACGGCACAGCAGCCTGGCGCAACTGTTCGAGGAGCAGGTGGCGGCTCAGCCCGATGCGCTGGCTGCCGTGCAGGGCGAGCAGGCACTGACCTACCGGCAACTCAACAGCCGGGCCAATGCCCTGGCGCAGCACCTGGTCGGTCTTGGCGTACAGCCGGGCGATCGCGTGGGCCTGCTGCTGGAGCGTTCCTTCGACCTGTTGGCCGGCCAGTTGGCGATCCTCAAATGTGGCGCAGCCTATGTGCCACTCGATATCAATGCTCCCGCCGAGCGCCAGGCGTTCATGTTGCACGACAGCGAGGCTCGGCAGGTATTGACCCGCCG
>NZ_AQOH01000270.1 GCF_000364705.1 Pseudomonas fuscovaginae SE-1
GGGTGGATCTGGACGTGCTGGCGCTGGCCACGGACGTGCCGAATCCGCAGCCGCTGTCGGACGCCGAGTCGGTGGCGTACATCATGTACACCTCCGGCTCCACCGGAACCCCCAAGGGGGTACTGGTGCCGCACCGGGCGGTGAGCCGCCTGGTGATCAACAACGGCTACGCCGATTTCAACAGGCTGGACCGCGTGGCCTTCGCCTCCAACCCGGCCTTCGATGCCAGCACCCTGGATGTCTGGGCACCGCTGCTCAACGGCGGTTGCGTGGTCGTGGTGGAACAGGCGGTGTTGCTGTCCCTGGAGGATTTCCGGGCCTTGCTGCTGGCACAGTCGGTGACGGTGTTGTGGATGACTGCCGGTCTGTTCCATCAGTATGCCGTCGGCCTGATGGATGCCTTCGCACAATTGCGCTACCTGATCGTCGGTGGCGATGTGCTGGATCCTTCGGTGATCGCCCGGGTGCTGGCCGAAGGTGCCCCCGGGCATTTGCTCAACGGCTACGGCCCGACCGAGGCCACGACCTTTTCCACGACCCATGAAATCACTTCGGCCGGGCACGGTGCGATTCCCATTGGCCGGCCGATCGGCAACAGCCAGGTCTATGTCCTCGATGCCTTGCGCCAACCGGTGGCGATTGGCGTGGCCGGCGAGCTGTATATCGGCGGGCAGGGTGTGGCCAAGGGCTATCTGAACCGGCCCGAACTGAACGCCGCGCAGTTCCTCGCCGACCCGTTCAGCGACCGGGCCGGGGCGCTGATGTACCGTACCGGCGACCTCGCGCGCTGGACCGCGGACGGTGTTGTCGAGTACCTCGGGCGTAACGACGACCAGGTGAAGATTCGCGGTTTCCGCATCGAACTGGGGGAAATCGAGGCGCGCCTGGCCGCCTGCGCGGGCGTCAGGGAGGCACTGGTACTGGCCCGCCAGGACGAGTCCGGGCACAAGCGCCTGGTCGCCTATCTGGTCGGCGAGGAAGGCAAGGCCTTGTCGGCGCCTGCACTGCGCAGCGAGCTGGTGGCGTCCCTGGCCGACTACATGGTGCCGAGTGCCTTCGTGATCCTCGAATCGTTCCCGCTCACCGCCAACGGCAAGCTGGATCGCCGCGCCTTGCCGGCGCCGGATGCCGACGCCTATGCCAGTCGCGAGTTCGAGGCGCCCGAGGGTGAACTGGAAACCACCCTGGCACAGCTGTGGGCCGACCTGCTCAAGGTCGAGCGTGTCGGGCGCAACGATCACTTCTTTGAACTAGGTGGCCATTCGCTGCTGGCGGTGAGCCTGATCGAACGCATGCGCCAGTTGGGCCTCAGTGCCGACGTGCGCGTGCTGTTCAGCCAGCCGACCCTGGCCGCACTCGCTGCCGCCGTGGGTGGCGGACGCGAGATCAGCGTGCCGGCCAACCTGATTGCGCAGGATTGCGAGCGGATCACCCCGGACCTGCTGCCACTGGTCAGCCTGACCCAGGCGCAGATCGACCGGGTGGTGGCGACGGTACCCGGTGGTGTCGCGAACGTGCAGGATATCTATCCGCTGGCGCCGTTGCAGGAGGGGATTCTCTATCACCACCTGGCAGCCGGGCAGGGTGACCCCTACGTCCTGCAGGCGCAGTTCGCCTTCGACGATCGCGAACGCCTTGACGCCTTTGTCCAGGCCTTGCAGACAGTCATCGACCGCCACGACATTCTGCGCACCGGCGTGGTCTGGGAAGGCCTGGATGCACCAGTGCAAGTGGTCTGGCGCCAGGCGCGACTGCACCTGGATGCGCTCGAACTCGACCCGGCGGCCGGTGACATCGGCACGCAACTGCATGGCCGCTTCGATCCCCGGCACTACCGTCTGGACATCGGCCAGGCGCCGCTGATGCGTCTGGCCTATGCCGAGGATCCGCTCAACCAGCGCATCACCGCGATGCTGCTGTTCCATCACATGGCGCTGGACCATATGGCGATGGAGGTGGTGCAGCATGAAATGCAGGCCTGGCTGCTGGGCGAGGCCGAAACCCTGCCGGCACCGGTGCCGTATCGCAACTACGTGGCCCAGGCACGCCTGGGGGTGAGCCAGGCCGATCACGAAGCGTTTTTCCGCGACATGCTCGGCGAGGTCGATGAGCCGACCCTGCCGTTCGGTTTGCAGGACGTGCAGGGCGACGGTCGGGATATCGAGGAGGCCAGCCTGGTGCTGGACAGCCGGCTGGACCAGGGCCTGCGCGCTCAGGCCCGGCAACTGGGGGTGAGTGCCGCGAGCCTGATACACCTGGCCTGGGCCCAGGTGCTGGGCAAGGCCTCGGGCCGGCAGGATGTGGTGTTCGGCACCGTGCTGATGGGCCGGATGCAGGGCGGCGAGGGCGCCGACCGGGCGCTGGGGATGTTCATCAACACCTTGCCGCTGCGGGTCGCGGTCGGTGGGCGGGGGGTACGCGCCGGCGTCAAGGCGACCCATGCGCGGCTGACCGCGTTGCTGGGGCATGAGCATGCCTCCCTGGCATTGGCCCAGCGCTGCAGTGGCGTAGCTGCGCCACTGCCGCTGTTCAGCGCCCTGCTCAATTACCGGCATAGCGCCGTGGGCAGTGTGTCCGAACAGGCCATGCAGGCCTGGCAGGGGATCCATACCCTCAGCGGCGAAGAACGAACCAACTATCCGCTGACGCTCAACGTCGACGACCTGGGGGATGGCTTCCAGTTGACCGCGCTGGTGGCGCCCTCGATTGGCGCGCAGCGGGTGTGTGGCTATATGCGTACGGCGCTGGAGCAGTTGCTCGAAGCGCTGGAGCATACGCCGCAAGCGTCGCTGCAAAGCCTGTCGATTCTGCCGGAGGGTGAACGCGAGCAGTTGCTGGTGGCGTTCAACGACACCGTGCTGGAGTACCCGCAGGCGCAGACCATTCATGGGTTGTTTGAAGCGCAGGTCGAACGCACGCCGGATGCCGTGGCGGTGGTCCATGACGGCAGGCAGCTCAGCTATCGCGAATTGAACGAGCAGGCCAACCGCCTGGCCCATGCCTTGCGCAAGCAGGGTGTGCAGCCGGATTCGCGGGTGGGCATCTGTGTCGAGCGCGGCGC
>NZ_AQOH01000271.1 GCF_000364705.1 Pseudomonas fuscovaginae SE-1
AAGAAAAATTCAATTCTGTGTCCGGGAATTGTTGACCACTACAGGGGATTTGGCGTGACCTTGAACATAGAGTGGTTACTCCCGATCTGTTTGGGGAGCCGCCACATTCGCGACTAAACGAAGGGGTGGCGGCCGTACGCAGGTTAGTCGACCGGTGATCAGGAAAACCGGCGCACCGAAGTGCCCTGCGCACGGCCACCATAAAGCGGAGGCTGCAAAAAAGCGCCTCGTGGAAGGTGGCGCTGTGCGCCTGATCAAACTGGCGGGCGACTAAACCCGGTCACTGAATTGGCAGTGACGAACCGAGCCTAGTCCCACGATCAGGCGCAAACAAGCGCTCGGGATTTTCTAGGAAATTTCGGTCAAGGGAAAGGGAGGCGTCTTGCTGGCCACTGAAAACCCGGCTGATGCAACCGGCCATCCGTGCGGGTTGGTTGGAGTCGCCCGCCCAGACATCTCCTATGAAAGCCAAGCCCCCCGTCCGATATTCACCGACCGGCCACACGATTCACCCTGTTCCCTCAACAACGCCAATTCACAGGGAACGGAATCGCTCATGAAAGCAATCAACTACAAGGCCTATCGGAACACGCGGGGTTTCGAGGAGCGCGTGCGCTTCCTGGTGCTGCACTACACCGCCGGCAACTTCGCCTCTTCAATCGCCTCGCTGACCGGCCCCAGCGTCAGCAGCCATTACCTGGTGCCCGATGTCACCGACCCGAGCTATGTCCAGGCCGGCTTCAGCCAGCAGGAGGTCTTCAGTCTGGTCGACGAAACCAAGGGCGCCTGGCATGCGGGCACCAGTGCCTGGGGCGGCAGAGCGCGCCTGAATGACACTTCGATCGGCATCGAGATCGTCAACCTGGCTTCCGAGAGCGGCGGCGTGTTCACTTTCCCGCCTTATGAGCCCCGGCAGATCGAAGCCGTGAAGCAATTGTCGCTGAATATTCTCGCCCGCTATCCCAATATCGGCCCGACCCAGGTGGTCGGCCATTCGGATATCGCCTGGAGCCGCAAGAGCGACCCGGGGGCGGCGTTTCCCTGGTGTGAGCTGTCTCTGGCGGGCGTCGGGGCCTGGTTCGATGGGGCGACGCGCGATGGCTACCAACGGCAATACACCCGTGATGGGCTGCCATCCCAAGCCACGGCCCTGGCGCTGTTCAAGAAGTACGGTTATGAGGTGACGGGCGCGGACACGCCGGCAGGTTTCAAGCAGTTGGTCCGGGCCTTCCAGTTGCATTTCCGGCCGACGAATTATGATGGGGTGTTTGACGTCGAGACTGCGGCCATCCTCGCCGCGCTGGTGGCGAAGTATTTCCCGGCAGTCGGGTAACGATGCGCTCGCGCTCGGCCGGGGAGGTTGGCCTTGCGCGAGCCACATCAGGTTATGGCTTTCAGTCCGTTACGCTACCCTGCGGCACCTTCCCGGCAAAACTGTCCACCAGGCTGGCCACCACCATTTCGCCCATCCGCGTCCGCGTCTGCACGGTCGCGCTGGCACGGTGCGGCTGCAGCACCACCTGTTCGTTGCTGAACAGCGCCTCTGGCACGCGCGGCTCATCGACGAAAACGTCCAGCGCCGCACCGGCGATGTCGCCGGCGGCCAGTGCGGCCACCAGGTCGGGTTCGTTGACCAGCTTGCCGCGTGCGACGTTGACCAGGTAGCCGCCCTTGCCGAGCGCCTGGAGCACTTCGGCATTGATGAGGCCTTCGGCCTTGTCGGCCGCCGCCGCGAGGATCAGTGCATCGCTGTCGCGGGCCAGTTGCTTGAGGTCGGCGACGAAGGTGTGGCTGACGTCGCTCATCGGTTTCAGGTCGGTGTAGCTGATCGGGCAGCCGAAGGCGGCGGCGCGGGTGGCCACCGCACGGCCGACCCGGCCCATGCCGACGATGCCGATGCGCATGCCCGACACCTGGCGTGCCAGCGGCAGTGGGGCCAGCGGCGTCGGGCTGTGCGGCCAATGGCCGGAACGCACGTAGCGGTCGCTGGTGCACAGGCCGCGGCACACGGAAATCAGCAGGCCGATGGCCAGGTCGGCGACGTCTTCGGTCAGCGCGCCGATGGTCGCGGTCACGCGGATGCCGCGGTCCCTGGCGTAGGCCAGGTCGACCGCGTCGGTGCCGACGCCATTGACCGCCACCACTTCCAGCTTGGGCAACTGCGCCATCAGCGCCTGGGTGATGCCGGTGTGGCCGCCGGTGATCACGCCGCGGATGTTGGCGCCGTGTTCCTGGATATAGGCGGCCTTGTCGGCCTGTTCGAAGTAGCGGCGAATGGCGAACAGCTCGGCGAGTCGCGCATTGATTTCCGGAATCAGGATCGGGCTGAGCTGCAGGACTTCTGGCTTCATGTGAACCTCGCGTAGCGGAATAAAAAAGCCGGGTTAACCACGCCCGGCAAAAGGCATGTTGGTGGCCATGACGGTCATGTTCAGCACGTTGGCCGACAGCGGCAGGCTGGCCATGTAGCGCACGGCATCGGCCACGTGCTGGACGTCGACCATCGGCTCGACGGCGATGGTGCCGTTGGCCTGGCGCACGCCCTTGGTCATGCGCACCGAGAGGTCGGTGAGGGCGTTGCCGATGTCGATCTGGCTGCTGGCAATGTTGAATTCGCGGCCGTCCAGGGCCAGGGATTTGGTCAGGCCCAGGACCGCGTGCTTGCTGGCGGTGTAGGCGCTGCTGAAGGGCCGTGGGGTGTGGGCCGAGATCGAACCGTTGTTGATGATCCGGCCGCCTTGCGGCTGCTGCCGGCGCATCAGGCCGAAGGCGCCCTGGGCGCAGAGGAAGACACCGTTGAGGTTGGTGTCGATCACGTTGCGCCACTGTTCGAAGGTCAGTTCGTCCAGGGGCACGGCAGGGGCGTTGATCCCGGCGTTGTTGAAGACCACGTCGAGCCGGCCGAAGTGGGCGTCGATGCTGGTGAACAGGTTTTCCACGCTTTTCGGGTCACGCACGTCGGTGGGTACGGCCAGGGCCTTGTGCCCTTCGAGGGCGGCGAGTTCGACCAGTTCCTGCAGCGGTTCGGGGCGACGGCCGGCCAGTACCACGGTGAAGCCGTCGGCCAGCAGGCCCAGGGCCACGGCGCGGCCGATGCCGCTGCCGGCGCCGGTGACGAGGGCCACTTTCAGGGTGGGATTGGACATCTTGTTATCTCCTGTTCGATTCGCTGGGGTCGGGGTTCAGGGGCGCGGGCCAACGCGCATTTCCAGTTGGCCGATGCCGTCGATGCCGGCGTTGATGAGGTCGCCTGGCTGCAGGGTGTCGACGCCGGCGGGGCTGCCGGTCATGATCAGGTCGCCGGCGCGCAGGGGGATCGCCTGGGAGATGCGGCTGATCACTTCGCTGACCGACCAGATCTGGTTGTCGAGGCTGTCGCGCTGGCGTTCCTGACCGTTGACGTTCAGCCACAGCTCGCCGGTGGGGTGGCCGGCGCGGCTGACCGGGACGATGGCGGTCATCGGTGCGGCGCCGTCGAACACCTTGGCACCTTCCCACGGCAGGCCCTGTTCCTTGGCCTGGCGCTGGACGTCGCGGCGGGTCAGGTCGAGGCCGGCGGCGTAGCCCCAGACGTGGGCCAGGGCCTCGCTCTCGGGGATGTTCGCGCCGCTTTCGCCGATCGCGACCACCAGTTCGATTTCGTGGGCGAAGTCTTCGGTCTGGGTCGGGTACTGCACTTCACCGCTGACGTCGATCACGTTGCTCGCCGGCTTCATGAAGAACACCGGTGGCTTGCGCGCCTGGCCCTGGGTGTCCGGCCAGGGGTAATTGCGGCCGACGCAGAACACCCGGCCGACGGGGAAGCGTTGCTGGCTGCCGGCGACCGGCAGGGTCACGGGCACATCGGGAGTGAAGACGTATTCGGTCATGGTCATGTTGTTCTTGGCCTTGTTGGAGGCTTGAGCTTACGGCGGCCTTCGCTTGCGAAGTTGGACGAAAGCCGCCTCGTGTTGGAAAAAACCGGGTTCCTGGTTTCAGCGCGCCTTGAGTTCGATGCGGTACAGCTTGCCCAGTAGGAACGAGTAGGACAGGGTGCCGATCAGTGCCACGCCGCCGATGAACCAGAAGGCCCAGGCGAACGAGCCGGTGGCGTGGACGATCGCGCCGATCACGATCGGCGTGACGATGCCGCCGATGTTGGCCGCCAGGCTGGTGATGCCGCCGGTGAGGCCGATCAGTTCCTTGGGCGCGACTTCCGACACCGCCGCCCAGGAAGCCGAGGCGATGCCCTGGGCGAAGAAGGCGATGGTGAGAATGGCGATGCAGACCAGGTTCGAGTCGGTGAAGTTGACCAGCATGATCGACATGCCGAGCATCGAGCCGACCACCAGCGGCAGCTTGCGGGCAAAGGACATCGAGTAGCCACGACGGATCAGCAGGTCGGAGACGATGCCGGCGAGCAGGATGCCGACCGTGGCACCCACGAACGGCAGCACGGCGAAGATCCCGGCCTTGATCGTGGTCAGGTGGCGCTCCTCGATCAGGTAGGTCGGGAACCAGGTCAGGAAGAAGTACAGCGCCGAGGTGCTGGCGAACTTGCCGATGCAGATCGCCCAGATCTGCCGGTAGCGGAACAGCTCGCCGATCTGTTTCCAGTTCAGGCGGGTGCGTTCCTGGCTGCTCTTGACCAGGCCGCCGCCGGCCTCGATGTATTTCAGTTCCTCGGGGCTGACCTTCTTGCAGTTCAGCGGGTCGCGATACACGTACAGCCAGAACACGCCGAAGACGATGCCGATCAGGCCGGTGCTGTAGAACACGTGGCGCCAGTCGTAGGTGGTGGCGAGCCACAGCAGCACGCCGGTGAACAGCGCCGTGCCGAGGTACTGGCCGCACACGTAGATGCTGCTGGCCATGCCGCGTTCCCGTGCCGGGAACCACACGGTGACCGCGCGGCTGTTGGCCGGGAAGGCCGGTGCCTCCATGGCGCCGACGGCCAGGCGCAGGCCGAACAGCGAGGCGAAGCCCGAGGCCAGGCCCTGGCAGACGGTGACCGTCGACCAACTGATCAGCGACACGCCGTAGGTGAGCCGCGAACCGAAGCGGTCGGCGATGAACCCGGCCGGTACCAGCGCCAGGGCGTAGGTCCAGGCGAAGGCGGAAAAGATCAGGCCCATCTCGATCTTGTCCAGGCCCAGGTCCTTGGCCATGAAGGGGGCGGCGATCGAGATGTTCACCCGGTCGATGTAGTTGATGATGGTGGCGATCAGCAGCAGCGACAGCATGACCCAGCGGCGCCGGGTGGGCAGGCTGCGCGACGAGGCGGCCTCCATGGGCGCGGCGACCACGGACGCGGCGCTGCTCGGGGGAGTGTGTGAGTTCGACATGAGTAGACCTTGTTATTGTGGGTGTAGGCGGTTTCTTGCGCGCAGCCGAATCCGTCGCCCGGGAAATCGCGGACAAGGCCAACAGGGGGCGGATCGGGAGCGCGCGGCGGCGCTGTCAGGTGTTCAGGTACACCGGACAGTGGGGGGCATGGCGATGGGGTGGTGGGAGGTCGACAAGGGACAGAAGCAGGGTCATGACGTGCGCACCTTTGATTGTTGTTGGATGAGGTGGAGCTGCGTTGGTAGCTACAGTGGTCGTATGACTAAAGGGGATCAATGGGCGCGTTAGATCATTTTCCCCGCGTGAAAAGGGCTGTGACGGGCTTGTCCAAAAAAATCAAAAACCACGGGATTTTCATGAATTTCCCTATATTATTTTTAACATGCTGTTTTTAAACAATTTTATTTTGATGTTGCGCTTCGGCTTTTTTGGACAGTTGAACTGGCTGGTGTGGAAACGGAAAAACATGTTTCAGAATATGTCGTCGTACCACTATTGAATCCGGCCGTGATGCCGTCGCAGAATCGGCGCTGTCGTCGCTGACCTTCCAGCCCGACAGCGACCTGCCCACGCACTCCTCGAGGACCCCCGGACGATGTCGTCAGCCCACCGAGTACCGACCTATGGCATGCAGCAACGCAGCGAGTTGACCGACTTCTACATTCGCGACAAGAAGGGCCGCCGCGCCGAAACCAGCCCGCATCGCCACGAGTATTTCCAGATCCAGGTCAACCTCGGTGGCGACACCGTGCAGCACATCGGCAGTGTCGAGCGGCCGTTCCCGCGCAATACCCTGGCGTTCATCCTGCCGCACCGGGTGCATGTGATCCCGCATCCGGAAGAGAGCAACTTCATGGTGATCAACTTCTCCCAGCATTTCCTGCTGCCGCACCTGCAGTGCGACCCGATGGACCTGGAAGAAGTCTCGATTCTGCTGGCGCCGGAGTTGTCGCCGTTCCGTTTCCAGGAGCACCTGGACTTCATCCTCGGCGATGAGGATTTCGCCCGGGTCTGCGGCCTGATCGAGCAGATGCGCGCCCTCGACGAGAACCGCCAGTTCGGCACCCGCGAGATGCTCAAGGGCTTGCTGCTGCAACTGATCGGCAGCGTCTGCGCCCTGTATGCCGAGCCGCTCAAGCGCCTGGCCGAGGAGAATGCCGCCGAAGTCAGCCGCCGCGATGCGTTGAGCCGGATGTCCGAATACCTGCGCAAGAATATCGCCGACCCGGACCTGAGCCTGGTCAAGGTGGCGGCCGCGACCTATCTCTCGCCGACGTACCTGACCCACTGGCTGCGCAAGGAAATCGGCAAGACCTTCACCGAGCTGGTGCTGGAGCGGCGGATGCATGCGGCGCGCAATTACCTGCTCAATGGCACGCGGGCGGTGGGGGAGGTGGCGCGCCTGTGCGGCTTTGCCGACGAGGCTTATTTCTCCCGGCGCTTTCGGCAGATCCACGGCCAGCCGCCGGGGCAGTTCCGTCGCCAGCAGCTCAACCCGGATACGCCGCAATCGCCGTCCAGTACCTGAATCGCGCCACCCAAAGCGAACCGCTTTTTTGCGAGGCAGGACACTAGGGTAAGATGTGGCGATTCCAATCACCGCGTCCCCCCTAGCAGTCGACGGTAACAGCATGATCGAAGTAACCGAGGTTTCCATTGCGCAATTGCGCGCCGCGCTCGAATCCGGCCAGACCACGGCGGTCGAACTGGTCCAGGCCTATCTCGCCCGGATCGATGCCTACGATGGCGCCGACACGCCCACTGCGCTCAACGCCGTGGTGGTGCGCAACCCTGAAGCGCTCGACGAGGCACGGGCTTCCGACGCACGCAGGGCGCGCGGCGAGACCCTGGGCCCGCTCGATGGCATTCCCTAC
>NZ_AQOH01000272.1 GCF_000364705.1 Pseudomonas fuscovaginae SE-1
CTGTCCGTCTCCAGCCTGACCCAGAACGGTGGTCGCCTGCTGAGTGACCAGGCGATCCGCCTCGACCTGGCCGGTGGTGACCTCGACAACCGCAACGGCCTGCTCAATGCCAAGGGCCCGTTGACCCTCGATAACCTGCGCGACCTGAACAACCAGAACGGCGAACTCTCCAGCCGCCAGAGCTTCAACGTCACCGGCCGTAACCTGGACAACAGCAACGGCAAGCTGATCAGCAACAACCAACTGGGCGTGACCGGCACCACCCTGACCAACCAGAACGGCCTGATCTCCGGCTGGCAAGGCTTGGGCGTCAAGGGCGCGAGCCTGGACAACCGCAACAGCGGGACCCTGTCCAGCCGCAATGGCAACCTGGAGGTGGACCTCAGTGGCGCACTGCTCAACGGCAACAAGGGGGCCCTGGTCAGTCAACAAACCCTGACCGTCAATGCCGACAGCCTCGACAACCAGGCCGGCATCCTCTCCAGTGGCGCCGGACAAAAGCTGACCGTCGC
>NZ_AQOH01000273.1 GCF_000364705.1 Pseudomonas fuscovaginae SE-1
GGCGAGATCCAGGCGCGGCTGACCGCCTTCCCGGCGGTGCAGGAAGCGGTGGTGGTGGCCCGTGAGGACGTGCCGGGCGACAAGCGCCTGGTGGCCTACTACACGGCCACCGTGGCCCAGGAGATCGACGCCTTGCGCGCTCATCTGCTGGAACAGTTGCCGGACTACATGGTGCCGGCGCTGTTCGTGCATCTGGCGGCGCTGCCATTGAGTCCCAACGGCAAGCTCGACCGCAAGGCATTGCCGATACCGGACCTGGCGGCGCTGGCCGCCCGTGAATACGAGGCGCCGGTGGGCGACACCGAAATACTGATGGCCCAGCTCTGGGCGCAACTGCTGAATGTCGAGCGTGTGGGACGCCACGATAACTTCTTCGAGCTGGGTGGGCACTCGCTGCTGGCCGTCAGCCTGATCGG
>NZ_AQOH01000274.1 GCF_000364705.1 Pseudomonas fuscovaginae SE-1
GTTAAGGCCTACAGCCCCTCCAGCTCCGCCATCAGGTCGCTCAGACGATCGACCTTCTCCTCGCTGATCTCATCGGCCTGCAACCCGTCGATGTACCCGGCCAACTCCTCCACCGTGCTGCACTCGAACATCGCCCGCAATGGCACGTTGCGTTGCAGGGCCTTTTGCACCCGCGAGGCGATCTGCGTGGCCAGCAGCGAATGCCCGCCCAGCTCGAAGAAGTTGTCCCGTACCCCAACCCGCTCGACCTTCAGCACCTCGGCCCAGATGGCCGCCAGCGTTTCTTCCAGTTCGTTGCGCGGCGCCAGGTAGTCCTGGCCCTGCAACTGGCCGATTTCCAGCGCCGGCAGCAACTTGCGGTCGAGCTTGCCGTTGGCATTGAGCGGCAGACGCTCCAGCCACAGCCAGTGCAGCGGTACCATGTACTCCGGCAGCTCGGCGCGCAGGCGTTGCTTGATCCGGTCCAGGCTGTCGGCCTGGCCCGGCGCCGAGTCGGTGGCCACCAGGTAACCGACCAGGTGCTTGCCGTTGACGCCGTCCTGGACGCCCACCGCCGCCTCGCGGACTTCCGGTTGCTCGTGCAGGCGTGCCTCGATTTCGCCGAGTTCGATCCGGTAACCGCGAATCTTCACCTGATGGTCGATCCGGCCAACGTACTCCAGTACGCCATCGCTGCGTCGACGTGCCAGGTCACCGGTACGGTACAGCCGCTCACCCGCCGCCCCGAACGGGTTCGGCACGAAAGCCTGGGCGGTCCGCAGCGGATCGCTGACATAACCACGCCCTACCCCGGTACCGGCCACGCACAACTCGCCCACCGCACCGACCGGCACCAGCTCATCGGCGCCGTCGAGCAGGTACAGCCGGTTGTTGTCGGTCGGCGTGCCGATCGGCAGGTAGCTGCCACGGGTCGAGGCCAGGTCGACGCGGAAGAACGCCACGTCGTCCGAACACTCCGCCGGGCCATAGGCGTTGACCAGTCCGATCTGTGGGTAGCGCAACAGCCACTGGTGCGCCAGTTCCGGTGGCATCGCCTCGCCCGTCGGCAGCATCCAGCGCAGGCCGTCGAGGCTGATGTGATCCTGGGCCAGCATGCCCTGGATCAGCGACGGTACGCTTTCCAGCACGGTGATCCGTTGTTGCCGGACGTGTTCGAGCAGCCCCTGCGGATCATGGGCAAGCGCATTGGGCACGATGTCCACCCGCGCACCGAACAGCGGCGCGGCGAGGAACTGCCAGACCGAAATGTCGAAGCTCTGCGAAGCGGTCTGGGCAATCACGTCCGACTCGTCCAGTTGCAGGTACGGCACCTTGCTCAACTGGTTATTGAGCATGCCGCGCTGCTCGACCATCACGCCCTTGGGCAGGCCGGTCGAACCGGAGGTGTAGATGACGTAGGCCAGATTGTCCGGCCCGCTGTGGATCCCCGGATTGACCAGCGGATACGCGCCCTGTTGCACGTCTTCCCAGACCAGCAGTTGCGGCCGCTCGCCGCTCGACTCGTCGAGCAGCGCCTGTGCCTGGTCGCGGCAGGCGGCGGTGCAGACCAGCAACGGCGTGCGACTCAGTTCGATGATCCGGCTCAGGCGCTGGCTCGGCAGACCCGGGTCCAGCGGTAGGTAGCCGGCACCGGCCTTGAAGCTGCCGACGATCATGCCCAGCAGATCGAGGCTACGCTCGGCCAGCAGCGCCACCGGCTGGTCGACCGTGACCCCGGCCCCCACCAGGGCGTGGCCCAGGCGGTTGGCGGACTGGTTCAACTGCTCGTAACTGAGTTGCAGATCCAGGCAGCTCGCGGCGATGCGCTGCGGATGCGCGACAACCTGCGCCTCGAACAGCGCCACATAGCTCTGCTCCAGCGGATACGCGTGGGCACTCTGGTTGCAACCCTCGAGCAGGAATTCGCGCTCATCGGCCCCCAGCAGCGGCAGCGCGTCCATGTCGCCATGGAAACCGTCGACCAGCGCCAGCAACAGGCGCTTGAACTCGCCCAGCAGGCGCTCGACGCTTTCGGCTTCGAAGTAGCGCTGGTCGTAGGACAGGTGCAGCCCCAGGTCATCACCCGGGTAGCAGACCGCGGTCAACGGGAAGTTGGTGTGGGTACGGCCCGAGTCCGAGGTGGCATTGAGGCTTTGCGCGCGGTCCAGTACCGAGACTTCCACCGGCGCGTTCTCGAACACGAACAGGCTGTCGAACAACGGCTGGCCCTTGGGCAGTTCGCTCTGCTCCTGTATGGTCACCAGCGGCAGGTATTCGTATTCGCGCAGCTCCATGTTGCGTTCCAACAGCCCGCCCAACCAGTCGCGCACGCTGCAGCCCGCGCCGTCTTCCGGCAGTTTCACCCGCAGCGCGATGCTGTTGATGAACAGGCCGACGGTGCGTTGCATCTGCGGCATTTCCACCGGCCGTCCGGCCACGGTGACTCCGAACAGCACATCGCGATCACCGCTGAAGCGGCGCAGGACCAGGGCCCAGGCCGCCTGGGCGAAGGTGTTGACGGTCAACTGATGCTGCTGCGCCAGCTCGCGCAGACGCGCTCCATCACGCGGATCGAGACGGGTGTAGCGGTCGCCCACCACCATGCCGCCGCTGTCGCCGGCGTGCTCACGCAGGAACGGCCGGTCGCTCGGGATATGCGTGGCGCGCTCGAAGCCCTGCAGGTTGCCCTTCCACCAGCGCCGGGCTTCGGCCAGGTCACGGCGTTGCAGCCAGCCGATGTAGTCGCGGTAGCGCGGCGGCAGCGCCAGTTGCGCTTCACGGCCTTCGCCCAGGGCGGTGTAGATCTCGAAGAAGTCGTTCATCAGCAGCGAACGGCACCAGGCATCGATGAGGATGTGGTGGTTGCTCATCATGAACCAGTAGCGGGCCTCGCCGACCTTGATCAGGCGCAGGTGGAACGGTGCCTCGCGCAACAGGTCGAACCCGGCTTCGCGTTCGCTCTTGAGCAACTGCTGCAGGCGTGGCTCCTGCTGTTCCTCGGCCTCGGCGCTCCAGTCCAGGTACTCGAACGGCGTAGCGCCCGGCTTGTGGATAACCTGCAGCATGTCCTCGCCGACGTTCCAGCAGAACGACGCGCGCAGAGCTTCATGCCGGGCGATCACCGCCTGCCAGGCCTGGGCGAACCGCTGCGGATCGAGTTCGCTGTTGATCCGGTAGCGGTCCTGCATGTAGTACAGGCCGGTCCCCGGTTCCAGCAAGGTGTGCAGCAGCAGGCCTTCCTGCATCGGCGTCAGCGGGTAGACGTCCTCGATCTGCGCGGCCGCCACCGGCAGTGCGTCCAGCTGCGCCTGGTTCAGGCGGGCCAGCGGGAAGTCGGACGGTGTCAGGCCGCCGGCGTCCTCACGCAGGCAGTGTTCGACCAGGCTGCCCAACTCGCCCAGGTAGGCTTCGGCCAGTTCGACGATGGTCGTGTTGTCGAAGCGCTCGCGGCTGAAGGTCCAGCGCAGCACCAGCTCGCCACCATAGACCTGGCTGTCGATGCTCAGCTCGTTGGGCAGCGGTGCCTCGGCGCCGTGGGCTTCGCCCGCCGACTCTTCCACCGGGCGGAACAGCGCCTCGTCGCCGAAACTCTGGTCGAACTGCCCCAGGTAGTTGAAAGTGACCGGGGCCACCGGCAGGCTGGCCATCGCCTCGCGTAGCGACGGTTCGGCCAGGTAGCGCAGCACGCCGTAGCCCAGGCCCTTGTGCGGCACGCCGCGCAATTGCTCCTTGATGGCCTTGATCGAATCGCCCTGCCCCGCGGCTTCCTCGATGTTCAGCGGCGTCAGGCGTACCGGGTAGGCACTGGTGAACCAGCCGACGGTACGGGTCAGGTCGATCTCGTCGAACAGCGTTTCGCGGCCGTGGCCTTCCAGTTGCACCAGTGCCGAGGGTTGTCCGGTCCAGCGGCAGATCACCCGTGCCAGGGCCGTCAGCAGCAGGTCGTTGACCTGGGTGCGGTAGGCGCTCGGCGCCTGTTGCAGCAGGGCCCGGGTGCGCGTCGCATCGAGACGCACGCTGACGGTTTCGGCATGTCGATGCCGCAGCCCGCCCTCGGGGCGTTCGCACGGCAGGTCGAGGTTCGGACCGGCCAACTGTGCCTGCCACAGCGCCAACTCCTCACGCAGCGATTCACTGCCGGCATAAGCCTGCAGGCGGTTCGCCCAGTCACGCAGGGAGCTGGTTTTCGCCGGCAGTCGCACCGCTTCGCCAGCCCGTACCTGGTGGTAGGCGTTCTGCAGGTCTTCCAGCAGTACACGCCAGGACACGCCGTCGACCACCAGGTGGTGAACCGCCAACAGCAGGCGTTGGTCACCCTGCGGGCTATCCACCAGCAAGGCGCGCAACAGCGGCCCGTGTTGCAGGTCGAGACTGCGTTGCGCCTCGCTGAACAGCGCCGTGCACTGGCTCAGGGCCGTGACCCGCACCTGTTGCAACAGAGTGGCCTGGTCCGGTGCGCGGTATTCGGCACGCCACTGACCCGCCTCGACGGTGAAGCCCAGGCGCAGCGCATCATGATGCTCCAGCAGGGCCGCCAGGGCTTGCTCCAGGACGTGCGGATCGAGTGCCTGGGCCGGCTCCAGGACCAACGCCTGGTTCCAGTGCTGGCGCTCGGGGATGTCGCTGCCCAGGAACCAGTGCTGGATCGGCGTCAGGCTCGATTCGCCAGTGAGCAGGCCCTGCTCGGCAGTGATCCGCTCGCTGCGGGTGGCCACCGCGGCCAGGGTCTGCACGGTCTGGTGCTGGAACAGGTCGCGAGGGCTGAAGTGAATCCCCAGTTGCCGCGCGCGGCTGACCACCTGGATCGACAGGATCGAGTCGCCGCCCAGTTCGAAGAAGTTGTCGTTCAGGCCGACCTGGACGACGTTCAGCACGTCGCGCCAGATTCCGGCCAGGTGCCGCTCCAGTTCGTTGCTCGGCGCCACGTATTGCTGGCGGTTGAGCGCCGGGTCCGGCGCCGGCAGCGCACGGCGGTCGAGCTTGCCGTTGGCGGTCAGCGGCATGCTTTCCAGCAGCACCAGATGGGCCGGCACCATGTAGTCCGGCAACTGGCTCTTGAGGTGGGCCTTGAGCGCTTCGCGCAGTTGCAACTGCAGCGTGTCATCCTGCGCCGCGACATCGCTGACCAGGTAGGCCGCCAGTTGCTTGCCACCAGGCGCATCCAGGGCCAGCACCACGGCCTCGCGGATCGCCTCGTGTTCCAGCAGGCGGTTCTCGATTTCCCCGAGTTCGATGCGGAAACCGCGGATCTTCACCTGATGGTCGATCCGGCCCATGTATTCCACCAGGCCATCGGCACGCTGGCGCACCAGGTCACCGGTACGATACAGGCGCGCGCCCTCGGCCCCGAACGGGTCGGCGACGAAGCGCTCGGCGGTGATCCCCGGACGCTGGTGATAACCCACGGCCAGGCCGGCTCCGCCGACATACAGCTCGCCGATGGCACCTTGCGGCACCAGCGCCAGGTCGGCATCGAGGATGTACGCCACCCGGGCGCCAACCACCGTACCGATCGGCACACTGCCCGCGCCCTCCTCCAACTGCTCCGGCGCCAGGCTGGCCAGTGGCATGACCACGGTCTCGGTCGGGCCGTAGGCGTTGAAGAACAGGCTTGGCTGGAAGACCGCACGAATGCGCTGCAGGTGTTCACCGGTCAGCGCCTCGCCGCCGGTGATGCACATGCGCACCGGCAGGGTCTGCTGCTGGGTCGCCAGCCACTGGGCCAGCTGGCTGCCATAGCTCGGAGTGAATCCGAGGATGTTGACCTGCTGCTCGCGGATCAGTTGGCAGATTTGCTCGGCGTCCCACTGGCCCTGAGCCCGCAGCACCACGCGGGCACCGCTGAGCAGCGGGACCAGCAGGCGCTCGGTGGCGGCGTCGAAGTTGATCGAATAGAAATGCAGCTCGCAGTCGTCCGGTTGCATGTCGAAACGACGGATCACCGCCTGACAGTGCATGGCGATTTCACCATGGGACACCACCACGCCCTTGGGCTTGCCGGTGGAGCCGGAGGTATAGATCAGATACGCCTGATGCTGCGGCAGGCTGATAAACGGTGGTTCCTCGGCCGGGTAGCCAGACAGTGCCGGGCCATCCTGTTCCAGGCACCACTGGGCGACGCCGGCCGGCAGCGGGCCGAGGGCGTCGAGCAGCGCACGATGGCTCAACAGCAGGCCGATGCCACTGTCCTCGATCATGTAGTGCAGCCGGTCCAGCGGGTATTCCGGGTCCAACGGCACATAGGCACCACCGGCCTTGAGGATCGCCAGCAGGCCCACCACCATCTCCAGCGACCGCTCCAGCGCCAGGCCGACCCGCACCTGCGGTCCCACGCCCTGCTCACGCAGGCGCCAGGCCAGGCGGTTGGCCTGGGCGTTCAACTCGGCATAACTGAGGGTCTGGCCGGCAAAGGTCAGGGCCGGCGCCTCGGGCCGGGCTTCGACCTGTTGGAGGAACAGGTGATGGATGCACTGGTCGAGCCGCTGCTCACCGGCTTGCGCGCCGAGGCTGGCGAACAGCGCCTGCTGCTCGTCGGCCTGCAACAGCGGCAACTCGCTCAGGCGCTGTTGCGGATCGCCGATCAGCGCCTCCAGCAGGTTGCGCCAGTGGGCGGCCATGCGCGCGATCCGTGGCTCATCGAACAGGTCGGTGCTGTAGGTCAGGCAGCAACCCAGGCGATGGTCGAGGTCGGTGACTTCCAGGTTGAGGTCGAACTTGGTCGCCCGGGCATCGTTGACCAGGTACTCGACGCGCATCTCGCCCAGGCTGCGGCTCTGCTGGAACTCCCAGCGCTGGACGTTGCACATCACCTGGAACAGCGGGTTGTAGGCGGCGCTGCGCGGTGGCTGCAGGGCTTCCACCAGATGGTCGAACGGCAGGTCCTGGTGGGACTGGCCTTCGATAACGGTATGGCGGACCTGTTCGAACAGCTCGCCGACACTCATCTGCCCGTCGAGCTGGCAGCGTAGCACCTGGGTATTGAGGAAGGCGCCGATCAGGCCTTCGCTTTCCGGACGGATGCGGTTGGCCACCGGTGCACCGATACGCAGGTCGGTCTGGCCGCTGTAGCGGTAGAGCAGCACCGACAGCGCGGCGGTCATGGTCATGAACAGGGTCAGGCCATGCTGCGCGTTGAAGGCGCGGACCCGGGCCGCCAGCTCGTCACTGAGATCGAAACGGTACAACTCGCCACGGTGGCTCTGCACCGGCGGCCGTGGACGATCGCTCGGCAATTCGAGCAACGGATGTTCGTTGCCCAGCTGGGCGGTCCAGTAGTCCAGCTGGCGCTGGCGCTCGCCGGACTCCAGCCACTGGCGCTGCCAGACGCTGTAGTCCAGGTACTGCACCGGCAACGGCGGCAGCGGCGACTGGCGTTCGTCGATGAAGGCTTCGTAGAGCGCGCTCAGTTCGCGGGCGAAGATGTCCATCGCCCAACCTTCGGTGACGATGTGGTGCAGGGTCAGGACGAAGTAATGCTCCTGCGCCCCGGCCTTGACCAGGCAGGCACGCAGCAACGGCCCGGTTTCCAGGTTGAATGGCAGGTGTGCCTCGCTGTCGGCCAGCTGTTGCAGGCGCTGCTCGCGCGTTTCGCGATCAAGGGCGGAAAAATCCTTCCAGGCCAGGCGCACGCCGGTTTCGGCCGAAACCTGCTGGTGCGCCACGCCGTCGATGCTCGGGAAGGTGGTACGCAGGGTTTCATGACGCTGGATCAGCGCCTGCAACGCGGCCTCGAAACACGCCACGTCGAGCACACCGGTAAAGCGCGCCATGCCGCCGACGTTGTAGGCCGGGCTGTCCGGCTCCATCTGCCAGAGGAACCACATGCGCTGCTGGGAATAGGACAGCGGCACCGGCTGGCTGCGGTCGACCTGGCCGATGGCCGCCTGCCGGTTGCGTTGACCGGTCAGTTGGAGCTGCCGCACCTGCTCGGCAAACGCGCCCAGCTCCGGTGCCTCGAACAGCACCCGCAGCGGCAGTTCGACGTCACAGGCCTGACGGGTGCGGGAAATGATCTGGGTCGCCAGCAGCGAATGGCCGCCCAGGGCAAAGAAGTCGTCGCCCAGACCGACCTGCGGCGGGCCCAGCACCTCGCGCCAGATCGCGGCGATCTGCTGCTGCAACGGGGTTTGCGGCTCGATGTGTTCGCGCACCTGCCATTGCGGTTCCGGCAGCGCCTTGCGGTCCAGCTTGCCACTGGGGCTCAGCGGCATTTCATCCAGGCGCAGCAGTTGCGCGGGCACCATGTATTCCGGCAGCTCCGCCGCCAGGGCAGCCTTGAGCGCGGTGCTCTGGTCCTGCTCGGTATCGGTCGAGCCGGGGCTGGTGTAGTAACCGATCAATTGTGCACCGGCGACGGTCTCGCGCACCAGCACCACGGCCTGGGCGACCCCTTCCAGGGCCAGCAGGCGCGCCTCGATCTCCTCGGGCTCGACGCGGAAGCCGCGCAGCTTGACCTGCTGGTCGAGGCGGCCGAGGTATTCCAGCACGCCATCGGCGGCCCAACGGGCACGGTCACCAGTGCGATACAGGCGCTCGTCGGCTTCGCCCAGCGGGTCGGCGACGAAGCGTTCGGCGGTCAGCCCGGCGCGTCCCAGGTAGCCGCGGGCCAGGCCGATGCCACCGATGCACAGTTCACCCGGCACGCCGTTGGGCAGCGGATTCAGTTCGGCATCGAGCACCCGGCAGATCACGTTGCCCAGCGGCCGACCGATCGGCGAGCGCTCGCCATCGCTCGCCTGGCAGTGCCAGTGGGTGACGTTGATCGCGGTTTCGGTCGGGCCGTAGCGGTTGTGCAATTGCACCTGTGGCAACTGTTCCAGCACCCGGTTGCGCAGTTCGGCCGGCAGCGCCTCGCCACCGCAGAACAGTCGGCGCAGGCTGCTGCACTGGGCCACCAGCGGCTCGTTGATGAACAGTTGCAGCAGCGGCGGCACGAAGTGCAGCGTGGTCACGCCGAAGGCCTGTACCAGTTGGGCGATGCGATAGGGATCGCGATGCTCGCCAGGGCCGGCGATCACCAGTTGGCAACCGGTGATCAGCGGCCAGAAGCATTCCCAGACCGACACGTCGAAACTGATCGGCGCCTTCTGCATCAGCACGTCGCTGGCATCCAGGGCGTAGGTCGCCTGCATCCATTGCAGGCGCTCGGCCAGGGCCGCATGGGTATTGCCGACGCCCTTGGGCTGGCCGGTGGAACCGGAGGTGTAGATCACGTAGGCGAGGTTGTCGCCGTGCAGGTGCAGGCCCGGCGCCTGGCTTGGCCAGGTGTCGAGCTTGAGCAGGTCCATCGCCACCGCGCTGACACCCGCCGCCACCGGCAGGCTGTCGAGCAGGTGGCTCTGGGTCAGCAGCAATTCGACGCCGCTGTCGGCGAGCATGTAGGCCAGGCGTTCGCTCGGGTAATCCGGGTCCAAAGGCACATAGGCGCCACCAGCCTTGATGATCGCCAGCAGGCCAACCAGCAGTTGCGGGGAACGCTCGGCGGCGATCGCCACCCGCACATCCGGGCCGACGCCCTTGTCGCGCAGGTAATGGGCCAGGCGGTTGGCCTGGGCATGCAATTCGGCGAAATCGAGGCTGCCACCGTCCCAGACCAGCGCGGTGCGCTCGGGGGTCAATCGGGCCTGGCGGTTCAGCAGCTCCGGCAGCCATTCGCTGGCCGGGGCACAAGGTGCAGCACCCCACTCGGCCTGCTGCTCGCGCTCGCGGGCGGTCAACAGCGCCAGGTCACCAATGGCCTGTTCCGGCTGCTGGGTCACCTGTTGCAGCAGACTGACGAAATGCTCGGCCAGGCGGGCGATGGTCGCCTCGTCGAACAACTCGTCGGCGTAGTCGAAGGCCAGGCTCAGGCGACCACTGCGATCCTCCTCGCTGTGCAGTTGCAGGTCGAACTTGGCTTCGCGGCTGTGCCAGGGCAGCTCGTCGGCGAGCAGGCCCGGCAGGCGACGCAGGGCGCCCAGGTCGCGCTGCTGGTGGTTGAACATGACTTGGAACAGGCCTTGCTCGCGGGCCTCGGGGAAGGCTTCGAGCAGTTGTTCGAACGGCAGGTCCTGGTGGGCCTGGGCATCGAGGGTGGCCTGGCGGGTCTGCGCCAGCAGTTCGACGAACGGCAAGCGCGCGTCCAGCCCGGCACGCAGCACCAGGGTATTGATGAAGAAGCCGATCAGGCCCTGGGTTTCCAGGCGCGGACGGTTGGCGCTGGGTACGCCGATACGGATGTCGCGCTGGCCGCTGTAGCGGAACAGCAGGCTCTGGAACGCCGACAGCAGCAGCATGAACGGCGTCGACTCGCAGGCCTGGGCGGTCTGGCGTACCGCCGCGCTGAGCCCGGCATCCAGGCGCAGGTTCAGGCGCGAGGCACTGTGGCGTTTCCGGGTCGAGCGCGGGTGATCGGTGGCCAGGTCGAGGACCGGCAGCTCACCACCGAGCTGCGCTTTCCAGTAGGCCAATTGACGCTGGCTTTCGCCCTGGGCCAGCCACTGACGTTGCCAGTTGCCATAGTCGGCGTACTGCAACGGCAAGGGCGCCAGCTCGGCCACCTGGCCCTGGGACGCCGCCGCGTACAGGCGGGCGAATTCGTCGATGAGGATATTCAGCGACCAGCCGTCGGCGATGATGTGGTGCATCGTCACCAGCAACTGGTGTTCCTGGTCATCCAGGCGGACCAGGGTCACCCACAGCAGCGGGCCCTTCTCCAGGTCGAACTGGGTCCGTGCCTCGTCCTCGCGGATCTGCCGGGCGCGGGCTTCGCGCTGGTCGCTCGGCAGGTCACTGAGGTCGATCAGTTGCAGGTCGAACGCGGCACTGGCATCGATGCGTTGCAGGGCCTGGCCGTCACGTTCGTAGAACCGGGTACGCAGGGATTCGTGGCGCTCGACCAGTCGTTCGAAGCTGCTGCGCAACGCCGCCTCGTCCAGCTCGCCACGCAGGCGCAGGGCGCCGGGAAGGGTGTAGGCGCTGCTCTGCGGGTCGAGTTGCCAGAGGAACCAGAGGCGGTTCTGCGCCAGCGACTGTGGCAGCTCCTGACTGCGCGACAGTGCCACGATGGCACCCTGGGCCGCCCCGCCATCCTGTTGCTGGCGGGCGACCTGGGCGGCAAAGGCGCCGAGGGTCGGGGCCTCGAACAGCAGGCGCAGGTTCAGCTCGATGCCCAGCTCTTCACGCAGGCGGGCGACTACCTGGGTGGCGAGGATCGAGTTGCCGCCGAGCAGGAAGAAGTGGTCGTCGGCAGCCACCTTTTCCACTTGCAGTTGTTCACGCCAGATCCGTCCGATCAGCGCCTGAAGGTCGTCAACCACTGTCTCGGACACCTCGTCCGAAGCCGTCGTCAGGTCGGGGAACAGCGCATAGCTGTCGAGGCTGCCGTCGGCCAGGCGGTTGCGGCAGGCCGAACGCTGCAACTTGCCGCTGGAGGTTTTCGGCAACGCGCCCGGATTGAGCAGCACCACCACGCTCGGCGCCTCCTGGTAGGCCTCGGCCACGGCCTGGCGGATGACCTTGATCAGCGCCTCGGCCGGCAGGATCTTCTGCACGCTGCGGCTGATTTCCGCAGCGATGCCAATGCCGTCCTGGCCGTCACCGGTCACCGCGAAAGCGGCGACGCGGCCCTTGCGCACCACGTCCACTTCACGCTCGATGGTCTGCTCGATGTCCTGCGGGTAGAGGTTGTGCCCGCGCACGATCAGCATGTCCTTCAGGCGCCCGGTGATGAACAGCTCGCCCTCGCGCAGGAAACCGAGGTCGCCGGTGCGCAACCAGGTACGCCCTTCATGCTGGACGAAGGTCTTGGCCGAAGCCTCGGGGTTGCGCCAGTAGCCGTGGGCAATGCTCGGGCCGGCGGCCCAGACTTCGCCGATGGTGTTTTCGCCAAGCACTTGCAGGCTGTTCGGCTCGACCACCAGCACCGCATGTTCGGGCTGGCTGGTGCCGCAACTCATGATCGGGCTGCCGTCACCCGGCTCGGCGCGATTGCGCGCCAGCGCCGCTTCATCGACCCGTAGCGCGGGGATGCCTTTGCCACGCTGGCCACCCGCCACGAACAGGGTGGCCTCGGCCAGCCCGTAGGACGCGAAGTAGCTCTGCTCGCTGAAACCGCAGGAGGCGAATTTCTCGGCGAAGCGCTCCAGGGTATCGAGGCGGATCGGCTCGGAACCGGAGTACGCCACCCGCCAGCCGCTCAGGTCGAGCCGCGCCAGGGCGGATTCGCTGACCCGTTCGCTGCACAGGCGGTAGGCGAAATCCGGGCCACCGCTGATGGTGCCGCCGTATTCGCTGATCGCTTCCAGCCAGCGCAGCGGCCGGCCGAGGAAATACGCCGGCGACATCAACACACAGGGCACGCCGCTGAAGATCGGCTGCAGCAGGCCGCCGATCAGGCCCATGTCGTGGTACAGCGGCAACCAGCTGACAATCACGTCGTCGGGATTGACGTCAATGCCGAAGCCGTGGCGGATCAGCACTTCGTTGGCGACCAGGTTGCCGTGGCTGACCTGCACGCCCTTGGGCATCGCCGTGGAGCCGGAAGTGTATTGCAGGAAGGCGATGTCGTCCGGCTGGACTCCGGCATCACGCCAGGTATCGGCCAGGGCACTGTCGAGGGTATCGACACAGAGCAGTTGCGGCGCGTCGGCGGCCGACAGCTCGTCCATCTGCAGCAGCGGCTCGCGCAGGTCGGCGCGGGTCAGCACCAGGCGTGGCTCGGCATCGGCGATGATCGACAGCAGGCGCTCCTGGTGATGACGACGGCTCGACTCCGGCGGATAGGCCGGCACCGCGATCACCCCGGCGTACAGACAGCCGAAGAACGCCGCAACGTAGTCCGGGCCGCTGGGAAACAGCAGGACCGCCCGATCACCCAGTTGCGCGTTGGCTTGCAGGGCGGCGGCGATGGTTCGCGCCCGCAGGTCCAGGTCCCGGTAACTGAGCACCGCGCCCTGCTCCTTGTCTTCGGCGAGGAACCGCAGCGCCAATCGGTCCGGGGTCTGCAGTGCGCGAAGCTGAAGGGCCTGGGCCAGGGTATTGGGGAGTTCGAACGCGTCAATCATGGGGATTCCTGCCTGGAGTCGGCCAGGGTCTGCAAGAAATGTATCTGCGCTCGTCCAGGCTGCGTTGAAAACCGGCTCGCAGTGCTCATTGACGTCCGTCAACTGGGCTTGCTCGCCGGTTTTCGCCTGGCCTGGCCTTCGCCCGAAAACATTTCGTACAGACCCTAGCAAATTGGATTCGTGAAAAAGGCCGCGCACCTTGGCGCAGCAGGAGCGTCAGCTGGCGGCCTGGGCCAACTGCCGGGCCGCACTGTTGCGCCAACGCGACAGATGCCCATCGGCATAGCGGCGCAGGTGACGCAACAGGGCGGCTTCCTGATCGATCAGGTAGAAGTGGTGTCCCTCGAACAGGTCCAGGGAGAAGCCGGTCGAGGTTTCGGCCTGCCAGTCGAGCAACTCGTCGGTGCGCACGCTGTCCTGCTTGCCGCCAAACACGTGGATCGGCATGGCCAACGGTTCGCGCTCGCCATACTGGAAGCTGCCGCAAAGCAGGAAGTCGGCACGCAGGATCGGCAGCATCAGTTGCATCAGGTCGCGATTGGCCAGCGTCTCCTCGGTCGTGCCCTTGAGCTCGCGCAGCCGCGCCATCAGTTGCTCATCGGTCTTGGCCTCGACGTATTCACTGACATCGCGCCGCGACGGCCCGGCCGTCGCCGAGGTGAACAGCGCCAATGGCGCCGGCAGCCCACGCGAACGCAGCGCATGGGCCAGCTCGAAGGCCAACAGGCCGCCCAGGCTATGGCCGAACAGTGCATAGGGACGATCCAGCTCTGCTGCGATCTCATCGGCCAACTGGTTGGCCAGGCGGACGATGTCGCTCTGCAGCGGCTCGTTCAGACGCATGCCACGACCAGGCAACTCCAGCGGTCGCACCTGCAGCCACTCCGGCATATGGCGGCGGCC
>NZ_AQOH01000275.1 GCF_000364705.1 Pseudomonas fuscovaginae SE-1
ACCATGGCGCTGGCACCGGAATAAGGCAGGCAGAACAGGCGAAGGCTCAGGGAGGTGCTCATGCCCAGCCACCGTTGCGATTAACCATTGCGCCCTCCTCACGGGTCTCGATGCTTGGCCGGGGCGCTCGCCCGGCCTGTCAACTGAGAACGGATGGCAATGGCAAATAATTAGTCCGGTTCGCGGCAACGCAGGTGGGTATACGGGCTCGGAAAAGCTGCGTCATGCTCCCGTAACGCACTGACAGGCATCATTAGTTCTATTTCTCAATTGACAATCATTATCATTAAGCATAATTTGTCGCTCGATGTGTAGCCAGACGCCTACAGGCACTCGGCCTACGACCTATTCGAAACAAGGTGATTTCCATGACGGAACCAGTATCCACAAGCAGGTGTGATTCACCGTTACTCCAGGCGTTCGTCGACAACCGCCTGATCCTGGTCAAGATCGCCGCGCGCATCACCGGCTGCCGGTCGAGAGCCGAAGACGTGGTACAGGACGCATTTTTCCGCCTGCAGTCGGCGCCACAAATCACCTCGTCGTTCAAGGCGCAGCTCAGCTACCTGTTCCAGATCGTGCGCAACCTGGCGATCGACCACTACCGCAAGCAGGCCCTGGAGCTGAAGTATGCGGGCCCGGAAGAGGAAGGCTTGAATGTGGTCATTCACGGTGCTTCGCCAGAAACCTCGCATATCAACTTCTCGACGCTGGAGCATATCGCCGACGCGCTGACCGAACTGCCACAGCGCACCCGCTACGCGTTCGAGATGTATCGCCTGCACGGCGTACCGCAGAAGGACATCGCCAAGGAACTGGGAGTCTCGCCGACCCTGGTGAACTTCATGATCCGCGATGCACTGGTACACTGCCGCAAAGTCTCGGCGAGCCGCGGCGACCATCGCGCCCGACACTGACCAGCACCACCACGGCCAGGCAACATCGCCCCATCAAAGGTGGCGATTGACCGCATTGGCCGTGGGCATCACCTCGATCCGATAGGGCTGGAAGATCTTCAACAGCTCACCCTTGCTGCGCAGGCGTTCCAGCAACTGGCTGAACGCCTCGCCACTGATCGGCGCCTTCGGTCGCAGCAATGCGTAGTGGTGATAAACCTGGTCGATCCGATCGGAAATCAGCAATTCCTTCGCCGTCCCCGGATTGCGGCTCAGGTAGTCGAACAGATAAGAACGCGTCACCAGCGCCACGTCCGCGCGCCCGCGCAACACCATCAACAGGTTGCTGTCGTGCGAGTAGGTCAATGTCGCGTTGTAGGTCTCGGCCAGATACTTGGGATCGGCATTGAACTGCGCGAACTCGTAGTGATAACCACTGAAAAGCGCCAGCCGCTTGCCCTTGAGATCGGCGAAATACCCCTGGCCGCGATCCGGCCTGCGCTGGGCGACGAACACCTCGGCGTCTTCCAGCCCCATGTCGACATTGACATGGGCGATGTCCTTCCAGCCCCACTCCGGATTCTCGAAGATCGCCATGTCGGTACGGCCATCCTCGAAATCGCGAAAACGCCGGGGGATCGAAGTCGGCACCAGCACGAAGTGATAGTCGCTCTGCAGGGCATTGAGGGCTTCGGCCAGCAGCGGCAACGCGCCGGTATCGACACCCTGCTCGGGTCGAATGGTATAGGGTGGGAAGTGTGCGGCGCCGATCCTGACCTCCTGCGCCGCCGACACCGGCTGGATCATCAGCAAGCCCAGCGCCAAACCTAGAACCTGGAACGCCGTCCACATTGGCGAAAGCTTCAAGACCACCCACCTCGGAATAAATATCGTCGATATCACTAAGCTAGGCGTTTTTGTTCACTTAGACAACTTTACGCACGTTAATTAATCACTTGCACAACACGCACTTAGCTGTCCTTGAGTATCAGCGCCAAAGCCTCATCGGCGAGCTGGTCCAACGTCAGGCTGCCCTGGGGGCGAAACCAGGTGGTGGTCCAGGACAAGGCGCCAGTCAGAAAGCGCCGGACAATGAATACATCACCCTTGATGTAGCCGGCATCGCGGGCCTCGCCGAGCACCTGCAGCCAGATCTGCTCGTAGAGATCGCGCAGCGCCAGGACCTTGGCCTGGGCCGGCGGCGACAGTGAGCGCCACTCGTAGACCAGCACCGCCATGGCCTCGCCGGTTCCGCCCATGATCGACTGCAATTCGCAGCGGATCAGCGCCAGGACACGCTCGCGCACAGTGCTGGCCTCGGCCAGGGACGCACGCATCAGGGCGGTGTTGTAGAGGATGGTCTCCTCCATCACCGCCCGCAGGATCTCGTCCTTGCTCTTGAAATGATGAAAGATGCTGCCGGATTGGATTCCGATGGCACTGGCCAGGTCACGCACCGTGGTGCGCTCGTAGCCCTTGTTGCGAAACAGGTGTGCGGCAGTCTGCAGCAGCTTGCCGCGGGCACTGTCCGGATCGGTCAGTTGTCCCGCCTGTACCAATTCCCCCATGACTTGCTGGGCTTGTTGCTCGTTCACGGCATTCTCCTCATTGCTGGTGCCGTTACACGCCCGGAAACCGGGAGGTTGCGCGCGCAAATTTAAGCCGACGCGCGCGCCCAAGCAAGCGCTTGGGGGTAAACTCACAAACGGGGTTTACAAACCAAGCGCTTGCTTGGTAGCCTCACTCCACCCCTTTCGGAGATCGTGCGGATGAACAGAACGGTTCGTATCGGTTGCGCCAGCGCCTTCTGGGGCGATACCTCCACTGCCGCCCGGCCGCTGGTGGAAAGCGGCAGGCTGGACTACCTGGTCTTCGACTACCTGGCCGAGATCACCCTGTCGATCATGGCCGGGGCACGCATGAAGGATCCCCAGGCCGGCTACGCCACGGACTTCGTCGAGGTCCTCGAGCCCCTGCTTGGGGACATCGCCGGACAGGGAATCCGCGTGATCAGCAACGCGGGCGGGGTCAATCCGCAGGCCTGCGCCGCCGCCCTGCAACAGGCCTGCGACAAGGTCGGAGTCGCCCTGAAGATCGCCGTGCTGCAAGGCGACGACCTGCAATCCAAGTCCCGGCAACTGGCCGCCGGCGGCATCACGGAAATGTTCAGTGGCGCCCCCCTGCCACCGATGTGCGTCTCCATCAACGCCTACCTGGGCGCACCGGGCATCGTCGAGGCCCTGCGCCTGGGCGCGGACATCGTGATCACCGGCCGGGTGGTGGACAGCGCGGTGGTCAGCGCCGCCCTGGTGCACGAGTTCGGCTGGGCCTGGGACGACTACGACAAGCTGGCCCAGGCCGCGCTGGCCGGGCATATCATCGAGTGCGGCGCGCAATGTACCGGCGGCAACTTCACCGACTGGCGCGATGTGCCGGACTACGAACACATTGGCTTCCCGATCGTCGAGGTCGGCGCCAATGGCGATTTTCTCGTGAGCAAACCGGAGGGCTCCGGCGGGCTGGTTTCCCCGCTGAGCGTTGGTGAACAACTGCTGTACGAAATCGGCGACCCGCGGGCCTACCGGCTGCCGGACGTGATCTGCGACTTCACTCGGGTGAGCCTGGTCCAGCAGGGCGAGAACGTCGTGGCCGTACAGGGCGCCCGGGGCCTGGCACCCACCGGGCAATACAAGGTCAGCGCCACCTGGCCCGACGGTTTCCGCTGCACCGCCAGTTGCCTGATCGCCGGCATCGATGCCGTGGACAAGGCCCGGCGTGTCAGCCAGGCGATCATCGACAAGACCTCGCAGATGTTCCAGCAGCGCGGTTGGGCGCCCTACAGCGAGGTGGACATCGAACTGCTGGGCAGCGAAGCCAGCTACGGCCCCCATGGTCGCCGCCAGGACAGCCGCGAAGTGGTGATCAAGCTTGCCGTGCGCCATCCGAGCAAGCAGGCACTGGTCCTGTTCTCCCGGGAAATCGCCCAGGCCGCCACGGGCATGGCGCCGGGCCTGACCGGAATCGTCGGCGGCCGGCCGACGGTGTACCCGCTGATCCGACTGTTTTCGTTCCTGATCGACAAGGAGGTCTGCGAACTGGCCGTGCGTATCGGCGAGCAGACGCACCCGTGCGCCCTGCCCGTACTGCCGGCCTTCGATCCGACCGGGGTCGTCGAAGATCTCCCGCCGCCCTTGCCGCAAGGCCCGGCCGACGCGAGCGTACCGCTGGTTCGTCTGGCGGTGGCGCGCTCCGGCGACAAGGGCAATCACAGCAACATCGGCGTCATGGCCCGGCGGCCGGAGTACCTGCCGTGGATCGCCGCGGCGCTGACCCCGGCAGCGGTCGCCGACTGGATGGGCCACGTGCTCGACCCCCTGCACGGCCGTGTCGAACGCTGGTACCTGCCCGGCAGCCACAGCCTGAACTTCCTGCTGGAAAATGCCCTGGGTGGTGGCGGTGTCGCCAGCCTGCGCATCGATCCGCAGGGCAAGGCCTTCGCCCAGCAACTGCTGGAATTTCCCATCGACCTGCCACAACAGCTTGCCGACCAACTTGCCTGAGGGACCGTGACCGTGGCCTATGCTTCCGTGTTCAAACCCGATCTGTTCAACGGCCAGACGATCCTGGTCACCGGTGGCGGCAGCGGTATCGGCCGCTGCACCGCCCATGAACTGGCAGCCCTCGGCGCCCATGTGCTGCTGGTGGGACGCAAGGCGGAGAAGCTGCAACGGGTCGCCGACGAAATCGCCGAGGACGGCGGCCGCGCGGCCTGGCGCTGCTGCGACATTCGCGACGAGGACGCGGTGAAACAGTTGGTTGCCGGACTGCTCGCCGAGCATGGCCCCATCCACGGACTGGTCAACAACGCCGGCGGCCAGTATCCGGCCCCCCTGGCGTCGATCAGCCAGAAAGGCTTCGAAACCGTCATGCGCACCAATCTGGTCGGCGGTTTCCTGGTGGCCCGGGAGGTCTTCAACCAGTCCATGAGCCGCCATGGCGGCAGCATCGTCAACATGCTCGCCGACATGTGGGGCGGCATGCCCGGCATGGGCCACTCCGGTGCCGCCCGCGCCGGCATGGACAATTTCACCAAGACCGCCGCGTTCGAATGGGGAGCCACCGGGGTGCGGGTCAATGCCGTGGCACCGGGCTGGATCGCCTCCAGCGGCATGGATACCTACGAAGGTGCATTCAAGAAGGTCATTCCGACCTTGCGCGAGTACGTGCCACTCAAGCGCATCGGGACCGAGTCGGAAGTCAGCGCGGCGATCGTGTTCCTGCTCAGCCCGGCTGCCGCCTTCATCAGCGGCACCACCCTGCGCATCGACGGCGCGGCCAGCCTCGGCAGCCGTGCCTGGCCCCTGCAGGCGG
>NZ_AQOH01000276.1 GCF_000364705.1 Pseudomonas fuscovaginae SE-1
CGCAACAGCGAGTCATACAACGGTTTCCATCGGGCCTACCTGCCGGATGTGCTCAAGGACAAGGAGTGAACCATGCCGGTGATCGAATCCCAGCTCGACCGTCACAGTGCCGACTTCAGCCGGCATCGTGACGCCCTGCTCGCCAGTCTCGAACAGATCCGCCAGTTGGAGCAAAACCTGCTGGACAAGGCCGCGCAGGCCCATGACAAGTTCGCCCGCCGCGGCCAGTTGCTGCCGCGCGAACGCCTGAACCTGCTGCTCGACCCCGGCGCGCCGTTCCTCGAACTCGCCAGCCTGGCCGGCTACAAGCTGCATGACGACAAGGACGGCAGCCAGGCCGGTGGCGGGCTGATCGCCGGGATCGGCTACGTGTCCGGAGTACGCCTGCTGGTGGTGGCCAACAACAGTGCGATCAAGGGCGGGACCATTTCCCCCAGCGGCCTGAAAAAGACCCTGCGCCTGCAACAGATCGCCATGGAAAACCGCCTGCCGGTGATCACCCTGGCCGAAAGCGGCGGCGCCAACCTCAACTATGCGGCGGAAATCTTCGTCGAGGGCGCGCGCTGCTTCGCCAACCAGGCCCGGATGTCGGCCATGGGCCTGCCGCAGATCACCGTGGTCCACGGTTCGGCAACCGCCGGCGGCGCCTACCAGCCGGGACTCTCGGACTACGTGGTGGTGGTGCGCGGCAAGGCCAAGCTGTTCCTCGCCGGGCCACCCCTGCTCAAGGCCGCCACCGGCGAAATCGCCACCGACGAGGAGCTCGGTGGCGCCGAGATGCATGCCCAGGTGGCCGGCACGGCCGAATACCTGGCCGAGGACGATGCCGACGGCATTCGCCTGGCGCGCGAGATCGTCGCCGCGCTGCCGTGGAATGCGCGGCTGCCGCTGGCGTGCGCACCGGCTTTCGCCGAACCGCTCTACCCGATCGACGACCTGCTGGGGCTGATTCCCGATGACCCGAAAAAGCCCTATGACGTGCGCGAGATTCTCGCCCGCCTGGCCGATGGTTCGCGGTTCCTGGAATTCAAGGGCGAGTTCGATGCGCAGACCGTCTGCGGCCACCTGCAGATCCACGGCCGCCCCTGTGGGGTGATCGGCAACAACGGCCCGATCACCCCACGGGGCGCAAGCAAGGCCGCGCAGTTCATCCAGTTGTGCGACCAGAGCCAAACGCCCCTGCTGTTCCTGCACAACACCACCGGTTTCATGGTCGGCACCGAATCCGAACAGCAGGGCGTGATCAAACATGGCGCGAAGATGATCCAGGCGGTAGCGAACGCCCGGGTGCCCAAGCTGACCCTGGTCGTCGGCGGTTCCTACGGCGCCGGCAACTACGCCATGTGCGGTCGTGGCCTCGACCCGCGCTTCATCTTCGCCTGGCCCAACAGCCGTACCGCGGTGATGGGCGGCGCCCAGGCCGGCAAGGTGCTGCGTATCGTCACCGAGGCCCGGCAGCTCAAGGACGGCCAGGCCGTGGAGGAAAAGATGCTCGACATGCTCGAACAGATGACCGCGCAGAAACTCGACAGCCAGTCCACCGCCCTCTATGGCACCGCCAACCTGTGGGACGACGGCCTGATCGACCCACGCGACAGCCGCACGCTGCTGGGCTACCTGCTGGATATCTGTCACGAGGCCGAGGTGCGGCCATTGCAGGCCAACAGTTTTGGCGTGGCACGCTTCTAAACGATCACAGGAGAACAACAACAATGATCTTTACCCAGGAACATGAAGCGTTGCGCCGGACCGTCCGCCAATTCGTCGAACATGAGATCAACCCGCATGTCGAGGAATGGGAAAAGGCCGGGCGCTTTCCGATCCACGAGATCTTTCGCAAGGCCGGCGAACTGGGCCTATTGGGTATTTCCAAGCCGGAGAAATTCGGCGGCATGGGCCTGGACTACAGCTATTCGATCGTCGCCGCCGAGGAGTTCGGCAGTGTGCATTGCGGAGGCATTCCCATGTCCATCGGCGTGCAGACCGATATGTGCACCCCGGCCCTGGCCCGCTTCGGCTCCGATGAACTGCGCGAGGAATTCCTGCGGCCGGCGATCAGCGGCGAACAGGTCGGCTGCATCGGCGTCTCCGAGGTCGGCGCCGGCTCCGACGTCGCCGGGCTCAAGACCCAGGCGCGCAAGGATGGCGACGACTACGTGATCAACGGCAGCAAGATGTGGATCACCAACTCGCCGAGCGCGGACTTCATCTGCCTGCTGGCCAACACCTCGGACGACAAGCCGCATGTGAACAAGTCGCTGATCATGGTGCCCATGAACAGCCCCGGCATCAGCCTCAGCCCGCACCTGGACAAGCTGGGCATGCGCAGTTCGGAAACCGCTCAGGTGTTCTTCGACGACGTGCGCGTGCCGCAACGCAACCGCATCGGCCAGGAAGGCGCCGGGTTCATGATGCAGATGCTGCAGTTTCAGGAGGAGCGGCTGTTCGGCGCGGCGAACATGATCAAGGGCCTGGAGTACTGCGTCCACAGCACCATCGCCTATTGCCGGGAACGCCGCACCTTCGGCAGCCCGCTGATCGACAACCAGGTGATCCACTTCCGCCTCGCCGAGCTGTCCACCGAGATCGAGTGCCTGCGGGCACTGGTCTACCAGGCCACCGAGCAGTACATCAAGGGCCGCGACGTCATCCGCCTGGCCTCCATGGCCAAGCTCAAGGCCGGGCGGCTGGGCCGGGAGGTCACCGACAGTTGCCTGCAGTACTGGGGCGGCATGGGCTTCATGTGGGACAACCCGGTGTCGCGCGCCTATCGCGACGTGCGCCTGGTGTCGATCGGCGGCGGTGCCGACGAAATCATGCTGGGCATCATCTGCAAGCTGATGGGCATCCTGCCGGGGAAAAAATCATGAGTGCCCTGCCCGACTGCCAGACCCTGCGCCTGGACGCTCGCGATGGCGTGCTGTGGATAACCCTCGATCGGCCGGACAGCCGCAATGCGATGAGCCTGCAGATGGTCGGCGAACTGCGCGGCGTGCTTGCCGCCGTACGCGAGGACCGCCATGTGCGCGCTCTGGTGTTGCGTGGAGCCGGTGGCCATTTCTGCTCGGGGGGCGACATCAGGGATATGGCTCAGGCCCGCGGCCAGGGGGTGCAAGCCTATGAGCAACTGAACCGGGCCTTCGGTGCCCTGCTGGAGGAAGCCCAGCACCAGCCGCAGGTGGTGATCGCCGTACTGCAGGGCGCGGTGCTGGGTGGCGGGTTTGGCCTGGCCTGTGTCAGCGATATCGCGCTGGCCGCCCATGACGCCCGCTTCGGCCTGCCGGAGACCAGCCTGGGCCTGTTGCCCGCCCAGATCGCGCCTTTCGTGGTCCGGCGCATCGGCTTGACCCAGGCTCGGCGCCTGGCCTTGACCGCGGCGCGGTTCGACGGCGATGAGGCGATGCGCTTGGGGCTGGTGCATTTTGTCGAACGCGATGCCCAGGGGTTGGAGGAGCGCCTTGCTGAAGTGCTGGCTCAAGTGCTGCGTTGTGCGCCGGGGGCCAATGCGGTGACCAAGGCGCTGCTGCTGGATGAACAACCGCTGGGGTCGATGCTCGATCAGGCAGCTCGCTGGTTCGCCGAGGCGGTGACCGGGGATGAGGGGGTCGAGGGGACATTGGCCTTTGTGCAAAAGCGCGAGCCGCGGTGGGCCGGCTGACGTCTTCGCGGGCAAGCCCCGCTCCTACAGGACCCAGGCGTACCGCAGAGCCACATAGGACGCCGATCCTGCAGGAGGTGGCTTGCCCGCGAAAAGGGCCGAACTTTCAACACTGAACAAAAGGACCGTCGCCATGCCCGCCTTCAACAAGATCCTGATCGCCAACCGCGGTGAAATCGCCTGCCGGGTCATCCGCACCGCCCGCGCCCAGGGCTATCGAACCGTCGCCGTCTACAGCCAGGCCGATGCCGATGCCCGCCACGTGCGACTGGCCGACGAAGCCGTGTGCATCGGTGCCCCGCAGGTGTCCGAATCCTACCTCAACAGCCCGGCCCTGCTCGATGCCGCCCGCCGCTGCGGCGCCGACGCGATCCACCCCGGCTACGGCTTTCTCTCGGAAAACGCCGACTTCGCCCGGGCCTGCCAGAACGCCGGAATCACTTTCATCGGCCCCAGCCCCGAGGCTATCGAGCTGATGGGCAGCAAGCGCCAGTCGAAAATCGCCATGCTCGCCGCCGGGGTGCCCTGCATCGACGGCTACCAGGGTGCCGAGCAGGATGAGGCGACACTGGCCCGCGAGGCGCAGCGAATCGGCTACCCGCTGATGATCAAGGCCAGCGCCGGCGGCGGCGGGCGCGGCATGCGCCTGGTCCACGAACCCGGGCAACTGGCCGAGCAACTGCGCACCGCCCGTTCCGAAGCGCTGCACGCCTTCGGCAGCGACGAACTGATCCTCGAACAGGCGCTGATCGAACCGCGCCATGTGGAGATCCAGTTGTTCGGCGACAGCCACGGCAACCTGCTGTACCTCGGCGAGCGCGACTGCTCGATCCAGCGCCGTCACCAGAAGATCGTCGAGGAGGCGCCCTGCCCGGTCATGACCGCCGAGCTGCGCCAGGCCATGGGCGAGGCGGCGCTGCAGGCCGGGCGGGCGGTGAACTATGTCGGCGCCGGGACCGTCGAGTTCCTGCTCGATGCCCACGGCCGCTTCTATTTCCTGGAGATGAACACCCGGTTGCAGGTGGAACATCCGGTCACCGAACTGATCACCGGGCTGGACCTGGTGGCCTGGCAGCTCGACGTCGCGGCGGGACTGCCGCTCCCCTTGCGCCAGGAACAGATCAGGCTCCAGGGCCATGCCATCGAGGTGCGCCTGTACGCTGAAGATCCGGCCCATGGCTTCCTGCCACAGACCGGCCAGGTGCTGGGCTGGGAACCGCCGCGCTCGGAGGGTGTGCGGGTCGACCATGGCCTGGTCGAAGGGCAGTCGGTCAGCCCGTTCTACGACCCGCTGCTCGGCAAGCTGATCGCCCATGGCGCCACCCGCGAAGAAGCCCGGCGCCGCCTGCTGCGCACGGTCGAGGATTGCGTGTTGCTGGGCCTGGAAAGCAACCAGCGCCTGCTGACGAACCTGTTGCGTCATCCGCTGTTCGCTACCGGCACCTTCAGCACTGCGTTCATCGCCGACCACTTCAGCGCCGATCCGAGCCTGCAACCCTATCAGCCAACGAGCGGCGAACTGGCACTGGCCGCCGCGCTGTTCTACCAGACCGGCGCCAGCCGCCACGACGCCGGGCTCGCCGGCTGGCGCAACAACGTCGCGGTCCCCCGCCACTATCGGCTGGGC
>NZ_AQOH01000277.1 GCF_000364705.1 Pseudomonas fuscovaginae SE-1
CCTGCAATTGCTCGCCCAACCCGACGCAGCACTGCGGGTCAGTCACGGCGAACAGCAGGTGGACGTCCAATTGCTGGAGTGCGACGGCCGCTGGGTCACGGCGCAGATCGACGGCGTGCGCCGGCGCCATGCCTATCGGCTGGACGGCGAACAGCTCTGGCTGTCCACCTGTCCGGGCAACCTGTTGCTGCGGGACCTGAGCCTGGCGGCGGCCCAGGGCCAGACCACGGCGAGCTCGGGCACGGTCAAGGCGCCCATGGACGGGGCGATTGTCGATGTCCTGGTGAGTGAAGGCAGCGAGGTGCGCAAGGGCCAACTGTTGATGGTGCTGGAGGCGATGAAGATGGAGCACCCGCTGAAGGCCGGTATCGACGGCGTGGTACGAACGGTCCAGGCCAACCGGGGAGATCAGGTTAAAAACCGGCAGATTCTGTTGGTGGTTGAATGAGCAACTAGGCGGATTCCTCGGCATTGGCTACGCTTGACGCGGACTAGGATGCTGTCTTCGGAGCTCGAGATGCCCCATTGGCTGGTGATTGATCTGGAAGCCACGACGGATGATGGGGGCTGGCCGCTGGCGGAGATGGAAATCATCGAAATCGGTGCCACCCTGGTCAACCGCGAGGGCCGGGAGCTGGATCACTTCCAGCGTTTCGTGCGGCCGTTGCGCCGGCCGCTGCTGACCCCCTTCTGCCGCGAGCTGACGCATATCAGCCAGGCCAACATCGACGCCGCCGCGCCCCTGGCCGAGGTCTGGGAGGCCTTCGAGCGCTGGCTCGGCCAGCATCGGACACGGCTGGAGGGCTGGGCCAGTTGGGGCGACTACGATCGCCGGCAACTGGAACAGGACTGGCGGCAACTGCAAGTGACCAGCCTGCTGAACGGTGTGCCCCATGCCAACCTGAAGCAGCGCTTCGCCAAGGCGCGCAAGTTGCACAAACCACTGGGACTGAACGGCGCGCTGCAATTGGCCGGGCTGCAGTTCAGCGGCCAACAGCATCGGGCGCTGGAGGATGCGCGTAATACTGCGCGGTTGTTGCCGTTGATCCTGCCGGCTTGAAGGGGAATGGCCGCCTTCGGCGGAATCGCCAGCAAGCCGGCTCCCACACTGTGGACTGCCTCCCAGAAGTGGGCCACCCATCCAGACCTGGGGGGCAGTCCAATGACAGGCCGGTGCTGACAATGATGGGTGCCGAACCGCTGTCTTGTGCAAGCCCGCGCCCTGCAGGAGCAGTCGGTGCGGCGCGGGTGAATCGGATCGGCAGCAGGTGACGGGAGCAGGCGGCTTGGGCATACTGGCCGGCCCAATTTTTCAGCTCATTTCGAGGAATCGCCCATGTTTAAAGTCAACGAGTACTTCGACGGCACCGTCAAGTCGATTGCCTTCGCACAAGCCGAAGGCGCGGCCACCATCGGCGTCATGGCTCCGGGCGAATACGAGTTCGGCACCGCCCAGCGCGAAATCATGCACGTGGTCTCCGGCGCCCTGACCGTCAAGCTGCCCGGCAGCAGCGAGTGGGAAACCTTCGCCAGCGGCAGCCAGTTCAACGTACCGGCCGACAGCAAGTTCCAGCTGAAAGTCGCCGTGGAAACCGCCTACCTGTGCGAATACCGCTAAGTCCTGGTGGTCGGTACCGAAACGGCGCCCAAGGGCGCCGTTTTTCATGGAGGCTCGGTTACAGCGCGTCAGGCTCCGTACTCCGGGCATTGAACTGCAAGGCCGCCAACCGCGCGTACAGCGGGTTGCCGGCGATCAACTCGGCATGGGTGCCGATCGCCACCAGCCGCCCCTGATCCATCACCGCGATCCGGTCGGCATTCTGTACCGTCGCCAGGCGGTGGGCGATCACCAGCGTGGTACGGCCGTGCATCAAGCTCGGCAGCGCCTGCTGGATCAGATGCTCGCTCTGGGCATCGAGGGCGCTGGTGGCCTCGTCCAGCAGCAGGATCGGCGCATCCACCAGCAACGCCCGGGCAATCGCCAGGCGCTGGCGCTGGCCGCCGGACAGGCCGAGGCCGGCCTCGCCCAGGTGGGTCTGGTAGCCCTGGGGCATCCGCATGATGAAGTCGTCGGCATGGGCGATCCGCGCCGCCTCGCGAACCTGTTCGTCGCTCGCCGTCGGGTTGCCGTAGCGCAGGTTTTCCTCGACGCTGCCCAAGAACAGTGCCGGGCTCTGCGACACCAGGGCGAAACAGCGGCGCAGGTCCAGCGGGTCGAGCCGGGTCAGCGGCTGGCCGTCGAGCAGCAGGCGCCCCTGCTGCGGGTCGTAGAAACGCAGCAGCAGATCGAACAGGGTCGACTTGCCCGCCCCCGAGGGGCCGACCAGCGCCAGGGTCTCGCCGGCCCTGACGCTCAGGTCGAGGCCGTCGATGGCAGGGCTGTCCGGGCGCGACGGATAGCTGAAGCGCAGATTTTCCAGTACCAGGTTGCCGGCGACCCGCTGGGCCAGGCGCACGCCGCCGTCGGCCGGGGCGGTGATGGCATTGCTCGACTGCAGCAGTTCGCCAATCCGCTCGGCGGCCCCTGCCGCCCTTTGCAGCTCGCCGATGACTTCGCTGAGGGTGCCGAAGGCACTGCCGACGATCAGGCTGTAGAACACGAAGGCGGCCAGTTCGCCGCCGGAAATCCGGCCGGCGATCACGTCCATCCCGCCGACCCAGAGCATCACGCCCACCGCACCGAGCACCAGCACGATCACCAGGGTGATCAGCCAGGCACGCTGGACGATGCGCTGGCGGGCGGTCTGGAAAGCCTGCTCGACGGTCGCGGCAAAGCGCCGCTCGTCCTGCGCCTGGTGGTTGTAGGCCTGCACGGTCTTGATCTGGCCGAGGGTTTCGGACACATAACTGCCGACATCGGCGATCCGGTCCTGACTCTGGCGCGACAGGCTGCGCACCCGCCGACCGAAGATCAGGATCGGCGCCAACACCAACGGCAAGGCGATCACCACGATGCTGGTCAGCTTGGGATTGGTGACGAACAGCAGCACCACGCCGCCGATCACCATCAAAGCATTGCGCAGGAACAAAGACAGGGAAGAGCCGATCACCGATTGCAGCAGGGTGGTGTCGGCGGTCAGCCGCGACTGGATTTCCGAACTGCGATTGTTCTCGTAGAAACCCGGGTGCAGGTAGATCAGGTGGTTGAACACCTGGCGACGGATATCGGCCACCACCCGCTCGCCGATCCACGAAACCAGGTAGAAGCGCGTGAAAGTCCCCACCGCCAGGCCCAGCACCAGCAGCAGGAACAGCCCGATGGACTGGTTGAGCAGATGCGGCGACTGGGTCATGAAGCCCTTGTCCACCAGCAGGCGGATGCCCTGGCCCATGGACAGGGTGATCCCGGCGGTGACGATCAGCGCCAGTAGCGCCGCGGCCGCCTGCCAGCGATAGGGGGCGACGAACCGACTGGCCAGACGCATGGCCCGGCGTTGACGAGCGGAAAGCATGGTTTGAGTCCATTGTGCGATAAGCAGAGCCTACACCCAAGTTCGAGTGAACTTCTGTGAAACGCAATCAGTCAGGTTAATTATGTCCGGGAACGCCAGGCCCTAGAGACGATCGGTCTAACGCAGGGCTGGCGGGAACGCGTGCTTTCTGTTGCACTGAAATCACGCGGCCCGCTGTTGTCGACTGTGTCACAGCCTGGTCATGCCGCGGATATAAACTCGATAAGCACCTGATGAGGAGACAGGCCATGGACTTGCAACACAGCACTAACCACATCCCGGTGATTCGCCATCCCAAGCCCGAGGCTCTGGGCTGTGCGATTATCGACGCTGCCGGACGCGAAGTCCCGATCACCGAGGAAATGATCCAGAACGCCTGCCGTGAACTGGAGCAGCGATTGGTCAAGCCTGCGCAGCAAGACTGAGAGCCCGAACTCTTTTATCGACCCGGCCCTGATGCCGGGTTTTTTCTGCCCATGGATCGATGAGCCCCCCCCTTGTAGGAGCCGGCTTGCTGGCGATAGCAGAGTGTCGGGCCGCACATCGGCTGGCTGATACACCGCTATCGCCAGCAAGCCGGCTCCTACAGAGAGGGTGGTGGTCGATCAGACGAGGACAGCGCCCAGTGCCAGCACCATCCGCCGCAACTCCTCGGACTCGCCATGGATCTTCACCGCCAGCCCCTCGATCTCGCGGCGCTCGGGATAGTGCTTGCGCAACAGGTCGAACGCCGCCCGCTGCTCGGCAACGCCGCCGACCAGGCTGCGGCGAAAGTCCGCGTCGTCACGGCGCGGGTCGTACACTGCCCGGCAGATGATCGCCATGGCCCAGGCCGGGTCGCTGCCGGCGTTGAGGGTCACCTGCGCCAGGCCCGGTTCGGGCAGCAGGTCCTCCAGGCGCACCCGCGGCTCCTGGCCGCTGAAGGCGCAGTAGGCCTGGTAGATCTGCGCCGTGCCACGCTGCTTGCCATCCAGGCTGTAGCCGCCGATATGCGGCGAACCGAGCACGCAGAGTTCAGCCAGTTCGACATCGACCTGCGGCTCGGCCTCCCAGACGTCGAGCACCGCCTGCAGGTCCTCGCGGGCCAGCAGCACCTCACGCAGGGCGACGTTATCCACCACCGGGCCGCGCGCCGCGTTGATCAGCCACGCGCCCGGCCGCAACCGCTGCAGGCGCTCGCGGTCCAGCAGATGCCAGGTCGCCAGCGCGCCTGAGCGGGTCAGCGGGGTGTGCAGGCTGATCACGTCGCATTGTTCGAGAATCTGTTCCAACTGGACATAATCACCGCCTTCGGCCGCCTGGCGTGGCGGGTCGCACACCAGCACCTTCCAGCCCAGGCCGCGCAGGACCTTGACCAGACGCCCGCCCACCTCGCCAGCACCGATGACGCCATAGGTGCGCTTGGCCAGTTCGACGCCCTCGATCTCCGCCAGCGTCAGCAGGCTGCCCAGCACATAGTCGACCACGCCACGGGCGTTGCAGCCGGGGGCGCTGGACCAGTGGATGCCGACCTCGTGGAAATACTCCAGGTCCAGGTGGTCGGTGCCGATGGTGCAGGTGCCGACGAAGCGCACCCGGCTGCCTTCGAGCAGTTCGCGGCTGACCGGGGTCACCGAACGCACCAGCAGCACATCGGCCTCGGCCACCGCCGCACGGTCGATGGCGCGTCCCGGATAACGGCGGATCTCACCGAAACCGGCAAAGAACGCATCGATCAGGGGAATATTCTCGTCGGCAACAATCAGCATGGCGGGCTCCTTTGGCAGGCCGGCAGTTTGGCGCAGATCGCCCGCCACCACCAGCCGGCGGGCGATCATAGGCAGAGAAAATCCCGGTGTGCGGCCAGCGCCATTACAAATGCCCTACAGAGGAAATTTCCTGACCGTTGCGTCAAGGCGTAAACTCCGCGGTTTTCCCCGCAATACTTGGATGCATCACTGGTGAGCACCGTTACCGATACCCCTGCCCTCGGCCGCCCGGCACGAGCCCTGCTGGAAATGCGCAACCTGCTGGGACTGGCCCTGCCGATCATCATTGCCCAACTGGCCCACACCGCCATGGGCTTCGTCGATGCGGTGATGGCCGGTCGCGTCGGCCCGCGGGACCTGGCCGCCGTGGCGCTGGGCAACTCGATCTGGGTGCCGGTGTTCCTGCTGATGACCGGGATCCTGCTCGCCACCACGCCCAAGGTCGCCCAGCGCCATGGCGCCGGCACCCCGGAGCAGATCGGCCCGATCGTGCGCCAGGCGCTATGGCTGGCCTTGGTGGTCGGCCTCGGCGCGGGATTGATCCTGTACAACGCCGAACCGATCCTGCACCTGATGAAGGTCGACCCGCAGTTGATCGGGCCGTGCATGGACTATCTGCGCGGGATCGGCACCGGCCTGCCGACGGTGGCGCTCTACCATGTGCTGCGCTGCTGCAGCGACGGCATGGGCCGCACCCGGCCGAGCATGGTCCTGGGCCTGTGCGGGCTGGCCCTGAACATCCCGCTGAACTACGTGTTCATCTACGGCCACCTCGGCGTCCCGGCCCTGGGCGGCCCCGGCTGCGGCTGGGCCACGGCGATCGTGATGTGGGTCATGCTGCTGGGCATGGCCGGCTGGGTGCGCTGGGCCAAGGTGTACCAGCCGAGCCAGGTGTTCGGCCGTTTCGACTGGCCGCAGTGGGCGGTGATCAAGCGCCTGCTAGGCATCGGCCTGCCGATCGGGATCGCGGTCTTCGCCGAGTCGAGCATCTTCGCGGTGATCGCCCTGCTGATCGGCAGCCTCGGCGCCCATGTGGTGGCCGGGCACCAGATCGCCCTGAACATCAGTTCGCTGGTATTCATGGTGCCCTACTCGCTGGGCATGGCGATCACTGTCCGCGTCGGTCAGGCGCTGGGGCGCGGGCAACCGCGCGAGGCGCGTTTCACCGCCGGCGTCGGCGTGGCGACGGCGCTGGCCTATGGCTGCGTGTCCGCGAGCCTGATGCTGTTGTTTCGCGAGCACATCGCGACGATCTACACCCAGGATCCGGTGGTGATCCAGGTGGCGACCATGCTGATCGTGTATTCGGCGCTGTTCCAGTTCTCGGACGTGATCCAGGTGACCGCGGCCGGAGCATTGCGCGGCTACCAGGACACCCGGGTGACGATGATCCTGACGCTGTTCGCCTACTGGGGCATCGGGCTGCCGGTGGGCTATGCGCTGGGGCTGACCGACTGGTTCGGCACGCCGAGTGGCCCCAGCGGCTTGTGGGAGGGGCTGATCGTCGGGCTGTCGTGTGCGGCCGTGATGCTGTCGATCCGCCTGGCGCGCAGTTCGCGCAAGCGGATCAGGATGAGTGGGGCGTAGTCGGAACGTCCATGAACCGTGTGACAGGGGGGCAGACCAGCGGCACAGCCGATCACTCGGCCTTCTTGCGGATCCAGTAGAGGTAGGTACCGGCCTCTTCCCGCTGCTCCACCAGTTCATGGTCGAGGAACACGCAGAACTTGGGGATATCGCGGCGGGTCGACGGGTCGGTGGCGATCACCTTGAGCAGGCCGCCCGGCTGCAGGTCGCGGATGTGCTGGTGCAGCATCATCACCGGCTCCGGACAGTTGAGGCCGGTGGCGTCGAGGGTGCCGTCAACGTTGGGATCGTAAGGCTGGGTCATTCTTCACTCCTGAAACCGATGCGGCATTATCGCGGCTTTTTCACGTCCAGTCGACGCAGGTGGCAGGTCACTTCCTCGCGGTCGTGATACAGTTGCTTGCAGCCGACCGCCACCTTGATCCCACGCGCCTTGAAACCTTCCTCGATACGATCCAGCAGACGCCGGACCTCGGCATAACGCTGCTTCATCGGCAACTTGAGGTTGACCACCGCCTCCCGGCAATGCCCCTCGCCGACCCAGCTTTCCAGCATGGCGGCGGTGCGTGCCGGCTTCTCGACGATGTCGCAGACCATCCAGTCCACCGGCTGCTTCGGCTTGTAGGTGAAACCGTCGGCCATCAGGTGCTGGACCAGCCCGGTGTCCATCAGGCTTTCGGCCATCGGGCCATTGTCGATGGCGGTCACCAGCATGCCGCGGTTGACCAGTTGCCAGGTCCAGCCACCGGGCGCCGCGCCGAGATCGACGCCGGTCATGTCGCCATTCAGGCGCTCTTCCCACTGATCGCGGGGGATGAAGTGGTGCCAGGCCTCTTCCAGCTTGAGGGTCGAACGGCTCGGGGCATCCTTGGGGAACTTGAGCCGTGGAATGCCCATCGGCCACATTGCCGAGTTGCCGGCGTCGGCCATGCCGAGGAACACTTCCCGGCCGCTCTTGAAGGTCAGCAGCAGGCGTGGCTTGCCGGCGTCCTCCACCAGCCGGCCGGCCTTGGTCAGGGCCTTGCGCAGCGGCGCCTCGAACTTCTTGCAGAAATTCGACAGTTCCTTGCCATCGTTGGTGTCGAGCACTTCCAGCCAGAGGCTGCCGCACACCGGATACTCCGCCAGGTGTTCCAGGATCACGCTGATCCGGTCGGTTTCCGGCAGGTCGAGGAAGCGGCCACGGGCCCATTGGCGCGGGAAGATCAGTTCGGCAAAGCGCAGGCCGGCCATCAGCCGGGCCGCGCCGGCGTCATCGCCACAGACGAATTCGGCGCAGGCGCTGTTCGGCTTGGCCTTGGCATAGCCGGGCACATCGAGGTACGCGGCGTGCTCGGCGATCTCGGCGCAGACTTCGCCTTCGAAGCCGGGCCGGCAATGCATGAAGAGGGTGTTCAATTCGATTCTCCTGGGTGTCGACAGCTACCCTGCAGGAGCCTGTCAAAAACCCGCGCATGATAGCCGAGTTCGGAACCTTGGACTCCCCCATGGAGTCCAGTGATTAGCCAGATCACTCGAACAGGGCTAGATTCAAGGCTCTGCCTGTACCACCCGGCCCGTGCCGTGCGGGCCTCAAGGAGTCGTTTCATGTCATCTCTCGATAGCCTGAAAACCCTTAGAACCCTGCAAGTAGGCGCCAAGACCTACCACTACTTCAGCTTGCCGGAAGCCGCACGCACGCTCGGCGACCTCGACAAGCTGCCGATGTCGCTCAAGGTGCTGCTGGAAAACCTGCTGCGCTGGGAAGACGGCAAGACCGTCACCGACGCCGACCTCAAGGCGCTCGCAGCCTGGCTGCAGAGCCGCAGCTCCGATCGGGAAATCCAGTACCGCCCGGCGCGGGTGCTGATGCAGGACTTCACCGGCGTGCCGGCGGTGGTCGACCTGGCCGCCATGCGCGCCGCCGTGGCCAAGGCCGGCGGTGACCCGCAGCGGATCAACCCGCTGTCGCCGGTCGACCTGGTGATCGACCACTCGGTGATGGTCGACAAGTTCGCCAGCGCCGCGGCCTTCGGCGAGAACGTCGACATCGAGATGCAGCGCAATGGCGAGCGCTACGCCTTCCTGCGCTGGGGCCAGAACGCCTTCGACAACTTCAGCGTGGTGCCGCCCGGCACCGGAATCTGCCACCAGGTCAACCTCGAATACCTGGGGCGCACGGTCTGGACCCGCGACGAGGACGGCCGCACCTACGCCTTCCCCGATACCCTGGTCGGCACCGACTCGCACACCACCATGATCAACGGCCTCGGCGTACTCGGCTGGGGCGTCGGCGGCATCGAGGCGGAAGCGGCGATGCTCGGCCAGCCGGTGTCGATGCTGATTCCCGAGGTGATCGGCTTCAAGCTGACCGGCAAGCGCAAGGAAGGCATCACCGCCACCGACCTGGTGCTGACGGTCACCCAGATGCTGCGCAAGAAGGGCGTGGTCGGCAAGTTCGTCGAGTTCTACGGCGACGGCCTGGCCGAACTGCCGCTGGCGGACCGCGCGACCATCGCCAACATGGCCCCGGAATACGGCGCCACCTGCGGTTTCTTTCCGGTCGACGAGGTCACCCTGGAATACCTGCGCCTGTCCGGCCGTCCCGCCGCCACCGTTGATCTGGTGGAGGCCTACAGCAAGGCCCAGGGCCTGTGGCGCCTGCCGGGCCAGGAACCGCTGTTCAGCGACAGCCTGGAGTTGGACATGGGCAGTGTCGAGGCCAGCCTGGCCGGGCCGAAACGTCCGCAGGACCGGGTGCCGTTGCCCAAGGTCGCGCAGGCCTTCAGCGACTTCGTCGGCCTGCAGCTCAAACCCGCCAGCAAGGAGGAAGGCCGCCTGGAAAGCGAGGGTGGCGGCGGCGTGGCGGTCGGCAATGCCGACCTGGTCGGTGGCGTGGACTACAGCTACGAAGGCCAGACCCACCGCCTGAAAGATGGCGCGGTGGTGATCGCCGCCATCACCTCCTGCACCAACACCTCCAACCCCAGCGTGATGATGGCTGCCGGGCTGCTGGCGAAAAAGGCCGTGGAGAAGGGCCTCAAGCGCCAGCCCTGGGTCAAGAGTTCGCTGGCGCCCGGCTCCAAGGTGGTCACCGACTACTACCGGGCCGCCGGCCTGAGCCGCTACCTCGACGAGCTGGGCTTTGCGCTGGTCGGTTATGGCTGCACCACCTGCATCGGCAACTCGGGGCCTTTGCCGGAGCCGATCGAGAAGGCCATCCAGCAATCGGACCTGACCGTGGCCTCGGTGCTCTCGGGCAACCGCAACTTCGAGGGCCGGGTGCACCCGCTGGTCAAGACCAACTGGCTGGCCTCGCCACCGCTGGTGGTGGCCTACGCCCTGGCCGGCAGCGTCCGTATCGACCTGAGCCAGGAACCACTGGGTACCGGCAGCGATGGCCAGCCGGTGTACCTGCGCGATATCTGGCCGAGCCAGAAGGAGATCGCCGACGCCGTGGCCCGGGTCGACACCGCGATGTTCCACAAGGAGTATGCCGAGGTGTTCGCCGGCGACGCCCAGTGGCAGGCGATCGAGGTACCGCAGGCCGCCACCTACGCCTGGCAGGAGAATTCGACCTACATCCAGCACCCGCCGTTCTTCGACGGGATCGCCGGCCCGCTGCCGGCGATCGAGGACGTTCAAGGGGCGCGGATACTGGCACTGCTGGGGGATTCGGTGACCACCGACCACATCTCCCCGGCCGGCAATATCAAGGCCGACAGCCCCGCCGGGCGTTACCTGCGCGAACAGGGCGTGGAGCCTCGGGACTTCAACTCCTATGGCTCACGGCGCGGCAACCACGAGGTGATGATGCGCGGCACCTTCGCCAATATCCGTATCCGCAACGAGATGCTGGGCGGCGAGGAAGGCGGCAATACCCTGCATGTCCCCTCGGGGGAAAAGCTGGCGATCTACGACGCGGCCATGCGCTACCAGGCCGAGGGCACGCCACTGGTGGTGATCGCCGGCCAGGAATACGGCACCGGCTCCAGTCGCGACTGGGCGGCCAAGGGCACCAATCTGCTGGGAGTCAAGGCGGTGATCGCCGAGAGCTTCGAGCGCATCCACCGCTCCAATCTGGTGGGCATGGGCGTCCTGCCGCTTCAGTTCCCGGCCGGGCAGGACCGCAAGACCCTGCAACTGACCGGCCAGGAGACCCTGAGCATCGAGGGCCTGGACGGCGCCGAACTGCAACCACGGATGAACCTGGACCTGGTCATCCGGCGTGAGGACGGCAGCTCGCACAGGATCAAGGTGCTTTGCCGGATCGATACGCTCAATGAAGTCGAGTACTTCAAGTCGGGAGGGATCCTGCACTATGTGTTGCGACAACTGATCGCAGCCTGAGGACAGCGGCGGCAACACTTGGAAAAACACTGGCCTGGCCAGTGTTTTTTCATTGGTCAGGGAGGCTGGGGCGCGGGTTATCATGCCCCGCTCTGCCCGCCTGACGATACAAGGAGTTGCATGTCTGTCCTAGCCTGGCCCTATCTGGCCCTGCTTTCCCTGGGTTATGCGCTGGCCTTGAGTGTCGGCCAACTGGGCCTGCCCAGCCTGTTCGCCTTCGCCCTGCTGCTGATCAGCGCCATGGCCGTCCTGCAGAACCGCAGTCGCACGGGCCGCTATCTGGGACATGGCCTGTTCGTGCTGCTGGCCATTGCCCTGGCCCTGCACTGGCTGCCAGGCTTCCACAACGGCCGGGTGATCAGCGCCGTGCACCTGACGCCGGATGCAGTGCCATTCAGTATGTACCTGAATCTGGACAAGCCCCTGATCGGCTTCTGGCTGCTGCTGGTCTGTCCCTGGCTGGTCAACCAACGCTCACCGGGGCGCGTGCTGGTCAGCGCCACCAGCGCCTGGGCGGTGACCACGCTGCTCGCCCTGGGCTGCGCCTGCCTGCTGGGCATCGTCGACTGGGCACCGAAATGGCCCGAACACAGCGGATGGTGGCTGTTGAACAACCTGCTGCTGGTGAGCCTGGTCGAGGAGGTGCTGTTCCGTGGTTACATTCAGGGCGGGCTGAGCCGCCGCCTCCGGTCGTTGCCACAGGGGCAAACCCTGGCCTTGCTGGGCGCCTCGCTGATCTTCGGGCTGGCGCATATCGGTGCGGGCTGGTCCTGGGTGCTGCTGGCGACACTGGCCGGTGTCGGCTATGGTCTGGCATATCGTTTCGGCGGGCTGGCCGCGGCCATCCTGACCCATGTCGCACTTAATACGGTGCACTTCGCATTCTTTACTTATCCGATGTTGCAACCGTGATAACAAGAACGAAAGTGCCAACTGGTACTTTTGTTCTATAAAAAGCCGGGGGAGCGGCTGTATTCGTTAATTTCCAGCGTGTTCGACTCGTATTCAAGGACGAGTGCGAGTACGCAAGAGTCGAATTGTGAAACGGTCATGAAAGTTGAAAAATATATTTAACATTTCCCCTGCCATGCCGATAACCTGTCAAAGCCTTGCGGATTGAAAAACCATGCGGAATAACCAACCCATCACCCAACGTGAACGCACCTTTCCCGCTCAGCAACGGTTGATTTCCACTACCAATGCCAAAGGCGTGATCACCTACTGCAACGACGCGTTCGTCGAAATCAGTGGGTTCTCCCGTGACGAACTGGTCGGCGCCCCGCACAACCTGGTGCGGCACCCGGATGTTCCGACGGCGGTGTTTGCGCACATGTGGAATACTCTGAAACAAGGCCTGCCATGGATGGGCATTGTCAAGAATCGCTGCAAGAGCGGTGACCATTACTGGGTCAACGCCTATGTGACGCCGGTCTTCGAAGGCAACCAGGTGGTTGGCTACGAATCGGTCCGGGTCAAGCCCACCGCCGAGCAGGTCCGTCGCGCCGAGGCGCTGTACCTGCGCATCAACCAGGGCAAGTCGGCGATTCCACGCCGAGACAAGTGGCTGCCGATCGTCCAGGACTGGCTGCCGTTCATCCTGGTCAGCCAGGTCAGTTTCCTGATCGGCGTCTGGCTCAATTCCCACTGGGGCTTCGGCCTCGCTGCCCTGGTTTCGGTACCGCTCGGCCTGCTGGGTCTGAGCTGGCAGCAACGTGGCCTCAAGCGCCTGCTGCGCCTGGCCGAGCAGACCACCTCGGACCCGCTGATCGCCCAGATGTACACCGACAGCCGGGGTGCCCAGGCCCGCCTGGAGATGTCGATCCTCAGCCAGGAAGCCCGCCTGAAAACCTGCCTGACCCGCCTGCAGGACACCGCCGAGCACCTCAACGCCCAGGCCCGGCAGTCCGACGACCTGGCCCAGAAAAGCTCCAGCGGCCTCGACCGACAGCGCCAGGAAACCGAGCAGGTGGCGACCGCCGTCAACCAGATGGCGGCCACCACCCAGGAAGTCGCCAGCCATGTCCAGCGCACGGCCGACGCCACCCAGGAAGCCAACCGCCTGACCAGCCGCGGTCGCGACATCGCCGGGGAGACCCGCGAAGCCATCGAGCGCCTGTCGGTGGTGGTGGGCGAGACCGGCGGTACCGTGACCCAACTGGCCAAGGACAGCGATGAAATCGGTGGCGTGGTCGACGTGATCAAGGGCATCGCCGACCAGACCAACCTGCTGGCACTGAACGCCGCCATCGAAGCCGCCCGTGCCGGCGAGATGGGCCGCGGTTTCGCGGTGGTGGCCGACGAGGTGCGCCAACTGGCGCAACGCACCAGCGAATCCACCGGGCAGATCCACGCCCTGATCGCCAAGCTGCAACAGACCGCCAACACCGCTGTCCAGACCATGGACGCAGGTCATCGCCAGGCCCAGGAGGGTGTGGCCCGGGTGCTGGAAGCCGACGAGGCGCTGGTGGGCATCAGCGAGGCGGTGGCCAACATCACCGACATGACCACCCAGATCGCCGCTGCCACCGAAGAGCAGAGCTCGGTGGCCGAAGAGATCAGCCGCAATATCAGCACCATCGCGCAACTGGCGGACCAGACCTCGGAACAGGCGCACAATTCGGCGCAACTGAGCGAGGAACTGACCCACACGGCCCATACGCAATACTCGCTGGTGGAGCGTTTCAACCGCTGAGTTCAAAGCGCGCAGAACAAACCCGATGACCACCAGGCATCGGGTTTTTTATTGCCTGAAAAACAAACTTTTCCTGCTTGCAAGTAAGAAGTTTCCGCAAAAAATAAAACTTTAAACTTACAGAAAACAAGAACAACAAACAAAAAAATCAAAACTCTTGACAACACCCAAGACTTAATATTCGTTGAGTACTTGGCAGTATATCGCACGGTCAGACAATATCATTTCAGACTTTAATGCCTTATTTGCCAAGAACACACGCATCGGCGCATAACTCTCAAAAAATCTGTAACGCGTCTGATCGTGGGAAATGCCTGACAACACTCAATCAGATAAAAGGATTATCCTAATGAAGGACTTGGAGATTCAAAAATCCCCCATTTTGCTACAGGCTCCATTCGTTGAAGCGGCGGCCCCCGAAGACGGACTCTTGCAGGCAAAGGACCTAGACAGACCGCTAGCGGTCACGATTACCCTTTGGAACGATGTCAGCTCCGACGAAACCTGCCAATTGATCTGGAACGGGATATTGGTTGGGACCCCTACCCCACTGCCCGGTTACCAGACAGGCGACAAGCTCACCTTAGTATTACCAAGTGAGCACCTATCCGAAGAGGGTAAAAACGAGCTTCAGTATAGGGCGTATGATATTTATAGCGAGCTATCAAGTGACTCTCATATCACTCCAATCCTGATAGACCGCACACCGCCGGGCGGTGAACTTCTTGCCTCGCTTATCCTACCCAGTATAGCTCTCGATGGTTTGACCAACAGCGACCTGACCGAACTCGGAAACCAACTCACCGCCATTGTCCCAGGCTATTTCGACATGAAATGGGGTGATGTCATACAAAGTTACTGGGGCGAACACGCGGGCCCCGCCCATACGGTCCAGGCCGATGAAGTCGGCACCGACCAGGTCCGGCTCAGCGTCGACCGCAACTTCCTCGAACAACTGGGCAATGGCGAATTCGCCGTCAGCTACAGCGTTCGTGACCGGGCCGGCAATGTCTCGGTGCGTTCGCAGCCGGTGCCCCTCAAACTGCAACTGCAACACTTGCCGGCCAACCTGGCGGCCCCCGTGCCCCTGAAGATCGAGAATGGCCAGGTGCATGACATGCACGCACGCCTGGGCGTGAAGATTGCCGTACCCACCTATGATCACGTTGCCATCGGCGACGAAATCCGCGTGCTGTGGAACGGTGAACCGGTCGGCGGCAAGCGGATGATCAGTGCCCATGAACTGGGCAAGCCGCTGCTGCTCAACGTCATGGTCACCTACCTGTCCATCTCCCGTCACGGCGATGGCCCGGCCCGGGTCAGCTATCAGGTCTGCCGCAACGGCGAGATCTTCGTCTCTCCGGACCTGGCACTCGAGGTTTTTTTGCAACTGCCCGGCCCCCAGGACCCGACGCCGAAGACCCTGGTCAACGAGGCCCTGGCCGTACCGGTGGTCAAGAGCAAGAACCCGACAGCCCAGCGCATGGACAACTACCTGGACGAAGACAGCGCGCACCTGTCCGCCGACGTCGTCATCGGCTGGCGCGACGCCTTCCGGGCCGGTGACCGGATCAACCTGTTCTGGGGCAAGGCGCAGCAGCCCCTGGTTCGTCCGATCAATCAGCAGGACGTCGACAGCGGCTGCTACCTGGTGATCAACGTGCCGAACAGCCTGATCGTCGAACAGGGCTGCGGGGTGGATATCCGCGTGCAGTACACCGTGACCCGCGAGGACAATCCCAATACGTCCTACTCACCCAAGCAGTTGGTCGCGGTGATCTTCCAGATCCAGTTGCCAGGCGGCGAGGAAGGGCTGATGGAACCGGTGTTCACTGGCGCCAGCGTGCTCAACGTGGTCGACCCGCGCAAGGACCCGGAAGGCACGGTGGTACACATCGCCCCCTACCGCAACATGAAAGAGGGTGACCGCATCCTCCTGCGTTTCTGCGGCTTCGATGCCCTCACGGGCGGCAACCCGATCGACAAGGCCAGCTACAGCAGCGAGCACGTGGTCACTGCTCGCGACCTGCGCTACGGCTACCGCTTCCGGGTACCCCTGGCTCGCCTGATGGCGGTCGAGCATGGGCGCGGTCGGGCCCATTACGAGGTCAGCAACAACCTGGGACGGGCCACCTCGCTGCCGGCGGACGTCTATATCTCGTCCCGGACTCCAGTCAAGGTACGCTGATCGTCAGCCATGAAAAAACCCTCGACGATGAGTCGTCGAGGGTTTGGGTTGACCCACCATCAGGACCAGGGGTCAGAAATTATATCGCACCCCGAAATTCACCCCCCATGGTTGCTTGATATGCTCGCCTTTCATGTAGTCAAACTCGCTATGCAGATTCAGGTTCTGGGATAAAGAGGCGGAAACGCCGATACCCAGCTCGGCACGAGAACCAAACAGGTCATTCTCGAAGCGGGTGTCGTTAACCCTTACATCGTTATTACGCGCAAACTCTTGAACCAGCGCAGCCTTAAAGTAGGGCTGCAACACTCCGCCATCTCCGAGTTGCAGGTTACGTCCTACGGTCGCCCCAGCCTTACCCAACACCGACTGGGTATGAGCATTTTTTGCCCGCAAACCGTTATTCAGCTTGTAACTGCTGCCTTGTACTTTTACGGCAGAGAGTTGCACAAACGGTTCAAAAAACAGGTCATCCTGCAGCTTGACATGCCTTCCAAACTCAACCGAGCCTCCTAGTGCAACGTTGTTATAGCGGCCCTTGGCCTTGGCACCGTTGGTCATTACCACATCAGACTGATTACGGAACTGGTTCAACTTGACCAGAGTATCCAGGTAATAGCCCTCTTCCATCAACCAGGTAGCATAGGCGCCGAGATAGTAACTATCGACCTTACCCGAGCTTCCTCGCTCCAGACTAATATCCGATTTGCTGTAACCACCCAATCCACCAAGCAGCATCTGGCCACTATCGAGTGGAACAAGAGCATCCATACCAAACGACAGGCCCTGCTGGCGCTGCCTATAACCATACCCTGTCGTGGAAACGTCATGCTGGTTGCCATAAGCACGCATCCAGGCACCACCTTCACCAGTGTTACGCACCTCGCCCATACGACTGCGCAACGTGGAGAGTTCTCCATACCAGAGAGTCGGCGCCACGTTGAACATAGCCAGTGCACTCTGGGTGGATGGACTAATGATTCTCCCTTCCCCGACGACGAACCAGTCGTCTCCCTGCTTCTCCAACTGATAGGAAAAAGCTCCCAGATCGACACTGCCCCCCGCCAGGCTGAACCAGGCGTCCCCCCCCTCGGTATGGACGACCCGTAACGGATCGATATCGATGGAGGTGGGTTCAACTCCGGTATTCTGGATATTCAACTGGTGGTTACCCGAAGCCTCTCCGTTCACGGAAAGCAAATCACCTACACCTCCCACCAGGTCGATATGCATGTTGAATGTGCCGTTCCCGGATAACTCTTCCATCGACAAGGTGTAGAACTGCCCAGGAGAGCCAAGAGTGACGCTGCCTCCATCCATCGCCAGTGATCCGATGCTCGCATCAGCCACCATGTTCCAACGAGCACCGCTGTTGATCGCCACCTTATCGGCATTGATCAGCTGACCGGTTAGCTCAGCATTGTTTTGCAGGGTGATGTTCAGGAAGCTGTCATCATCAGCAACCAGGTTCCCCACAAGACGACTGTTATCCACCGTAAAATTTGCGGTGCTACCATTGGCGACCTCAAGCAGATTGCCATTTCCCGACAACAACGTGGAGCCATTGCGAACGGTTATATCGGCTATCGTTGCCACATCGAAGTTAGTATCAACCTTGATGGACGGCCCATCGATTGCCTGGACGGTGGAGTTGTCAATCACTGCCGCTGCCGACTCCTCGGCAATACCAGTACGGTTGGCACTCAGAAAGTGAAGACCATACTGCTGCCCTACCACTTGGCTGCCGCCGGTCATGTTCAAAGTGGCGCCATGTATACCGATACCCCATTCATCTCCTCTTGGTCCACCCGGCAACCCGGTAACCTGGGTATTGTGCAAACTCAGGATGCTCATGTTCCCCACAGTTGCACCAATACCCGAACCGATTATCTGGCTGTCAGTGACATTCGAGTAAGACCCCCCGGGAGTCACCGGACCACCAATGGCATCCTGCCCAGTAACCAATCCAACACCATCAGCGTTCTGAATAATGGAGCGTTCGATATCGACAAAGCCATTCATCGACGAAACGCCTCCTGTCACCTTGCTATCATTGAGTACGAGCCGGGAACGTCTTGACATAATGCTTTCAATCTCTTGAGCGCCATTTGATATCAATGTGCCATTCCCGGACAGAATATAGGAACTTCCAGATGTCCCCGCTCCTATTTCAACTGTTTCACCACTGCCGATAACCACCGTGCCGGCAACCTCACTCTGAGCAAGTACGCTACCACTCAGTACCAAGCTGACTGCTGCACTCGCCCTGAAAACCCGTTCGAAGGCTACCAAGCGTGCACTGTCTTTTTTGTACCCAAGCATTTTTCCGCTCCACGACATAAGAGCGCTTTATTCTCCAAATACAATCAGTTCGAAAAACCCTCGCCTACCTTTTGTTCTGTGGGACTCCGCTATAACCTACAACAATATATTCCTACATACTACTCCTACATCTCACCTCTTTAGAAACCACTAAACCCCACGCTCACAACCAGCATATACGGTCGCAGGCAGCCAGAAGCCACACCAATAAATTTATTCACCACAAAGCATTGACAAACTGCTCACCAGACGATTACGTCGATCTCGACAAAGATGAACAACCAGATAGTTTAAACGTGAAACTGCCCTCACGACTCGATCACAAGAGAGCTAGATATCATCTTGCTCCTTTTAGAATCCATCGAGCGACGGGACTTCTTTGCCGAAAGAAAATCAAGAAACCCACAATTCCCAAGAAGGAAAACAATATGTGCGTACGCCACAGTTACCCAACCTTCCGCAGCCCGGAAATTGGTAGCATGAAAAAGCCAACCGTAATCAAGGCAGACCCTATTGATGGGCTGATAAAAACTATTGACCTGCTCTCAGAATTGGAAATTACCGTTCCCGCCTGGGACGACGCAAACCCGGGTGATTCCTATCAACCGACGATCAATAAAATGCCTGTCGGAACAAAAAAGTTCATGCCGGACACACCACCCGTTCCCGGCACCCCTATGCCTACCTCAATTCCTCTGGAAGATATTGATATCTATCTGAACGCTGATGGTCACTATGACATCGGCTATCTGACTATCACTCAACCTGGCAACTTCCCGACACACTCAGAACCGACCTCCATCGAGGTGGACCGTACGCCTCCAGGCCAGAACCAATTAGGGTACATGGACTTTCCTGAACAGGTGAAAGATGGGCTCACCCTAGAAGAACTGGATGGCGAACTGGATGGTGTGCTGCCTTGCGGCATCTTCGGCTATAGCGGTTTGAAACGCGGCGATACCATACAGACGTTCTGGGGTTCGACACCTGGACCTTCAATTATCCTTGATGGGACAGAGGATGAGTCACAGCCGATCCCCGTTATCTTCAGCAAGGCATTCCTACTGCAACAAGGCCAAGCTGAGCAGGTTTATTACGTCATCACCGACCGGGCCGGGAACACCTCCCTTGATTCGAGAAAGACCACGATTCTGCTGTTTCTAACCGAGATCGTACCTGATCTTCCCGCTCCATTCATTGAGGATCACATCGACCCCATCGATTACGACGAGGCACAGGCGGGTGTAGATGTACAAATTCCCGGATCCGAACTGCTGGAGCCCGGTGACAAGATCACACTGCATTGGGGCTCACTGGAATTAGGGCCATTTCCGATTGATCCGGACGACATCGAAAAACCCGTGGTTCTAGTAATCGATGTCGACTTTGACACTATCGACCGTGCAGGCGATGGCCCCATACGGTTGACCTACGATGTCATTCGCGGCAGCACCCCTATCATTGTTGGACGCTCATTACCCTACGATATCGTGGTACATGTCAAACGTCCGGTTCCTGGCGAACTGGCACGCCCGATAGTCCGGGGACGGAGCGAGCTACCCAATAACGAGGACAACTTTATCGATGAGAACGACTTCGAACTAGACGCCGACATCATCATCGAATGGAATTCTGGCTTCGTTGCAGGCGAACTAATCGAGGTATTCTGGGGGGGCATTTCCGTACTTGAGCAGCCTTACCCCATTAGCGACGCAGATATTATTGCAGGCAGACCACTTTCATTGACTGCACTAAATAGCAAATTTAAACCAGTCGGCACCGGCACTGATATTCGTGTCAACTATACTGTTACCGAAATCGGCAACCCGAATATCCAACCATCTATTTTTCAAGGAATTATTGTACGTTCCAAAGAGGAGCTCCCGGGTGGACCTGATGGCCCTACTGCACCAGAGTTTACAGATCTTAACGAAAACGGTGCTATCAACCCAGTCAACGGCTTGAATGGAGCACCTGTACATATCGAGCCTTATGACAACATCAAGGTGGGTGACACGATTCACTTCCTGTATGAAGGTTTCGACCGCCTGATCGGAGGCAACAAGAAGAATGAGTGGCCGCATACATCTCCACCCTTGACACTGGAGCAAACAATCAATGGCTATGACCTACGGATACCTCGCCTGACGTTACTTGAGACCTGCTTTGGTCATGTAGAAGCGACTTTCCGCGTGGACAGCGTTACTGGTTCCGGCAACTCCGGGCGTGCCAACGTCTACATCGACATGCGATTCGATTGTTAAGCAACACACACACAAGAGCAGCGAAACCTGAGGTTCCGCTGCTCAAGATCAAATCACCTCACTTTTATTGGAGTGAAACATCATGACCACCCACCAAAAACTATTAAAGCCGCAGGTAGTGACACATAACTCCAACGGTGTCGGCCATATCGACATCAAAGACCCGAGTAAACCACTCAACGTTCTACTGGGTCCCGTAAACGTAAACCCGCAGGATAAAGTAGAACTCTTTTGGGGAGACATTCCGGAGCCGGTCAGCCACTACACCCACCCCATTGATAACCCCGGACAGGCTATTTTCATTACCCTCGATGTAGAGACACGATTGATCCAGTCCGAGCTGAAACCCGTTCCTGTGCGCTACCGCTACATTCCCTTTCCTGGAGGAGCGCCACAAGACTCCGACATCGCCCACATCCGGGTGAAACTGGAAATCCCCGGCGGCGTCGACATCGACCCCGCCACGCCCTACGAGAACGAAGCCCTGCAACCGCCGCAAGTGCAACCGGCCGGGGTGATCACTTCGCCACAGGGCGTGAGCGTGATCGTGGCGCCCTACCTGAACATGAGCGTGGGGGATCGGGTCAGTGTGGCCTGGGATGACCGGAAGGTCGATTACCCGCCCTTGGGCGAGGCGCAACTGAACCGAAACCTGCTCATCGCCATCCCGACGGAGATCGTCGAAGCCATAGGCAGCTCCTCCAGCCTGCCGGTGCGCTACGAGATCCATGACGTGGTCGGCAACTGGTCGAAACACTCGCCCGCCACGCGGGTCGTGGTCGACCTCGAAGCCTGACAGCAGTGCGGCCGGCAGTCCCGCCAGGGCCTGCCGGCCTTACGCACCCTGGCGCAGGATGAATTCGCGCACCTGCCGTGCGGCACTGTCCAGGTGCTGTTCGTGGCTGAAACCGCTGGACTTGAGCGGCTTGAGGTCGTGGTCGGCGGCAGTCAGCCAGCAGAGCTCGATACGCGGCGACAGCACATAGTCCGTCACCACCTGGCGATTGCCCAGGGCATCGCGCTCGCCCTGGACGATCAGGGTCGGCGTGGCGATATCGGCCAAGTGCGCCACCCGGGGCTTCTCCGGTTTGCCGGCGGCGTAGAACGGATAGCCGAGGCAGACCAGCCCCTTTGCGACAAGCTCGTCAGCCAGCAGGCTGGCCATGCGTCCGCCCATGGACTTGCCGCCGATGAACAGCGGCCCGCGCACCTGCTGGCGCACTGTTTCGAAGACCTCGCGCCAGCACTCCAGCAGCCTGGCTTGCGGATTCGGCGGGCGCTTGCCGCCGTCCAGGCGCCGTTGCGCCATGTAGGGAAACTCGAAACGCAGGACATTGACACCCTGCGCCGCCAGACCGGCCGCCATGCGGTTCATGAAGTCGCTGTCCATCGGTGCCCCGGCGCCATGGGCCAGGATCAGCGTCGGTGCCGATTCTCCGTCCGCCGCCGCGTCGTGCAGCCAGCCCTTGTCCTGTGCGTCCATCTCACTCCTCATCGTTCACTGCACACGCTAGATATGTAACGCCCCCGCGACGCGGATTTTTCGAGAATGACCGCACGCCTTCTGACGACTCAGAAGCCCCGGGCCGCCACTCCCGGCCGCCTCCCCTTTTTGCCAACGGGTAATGTCATGACCTCAGAACCGTCGCTCAGCGATGCCCGCTCCACCGCACCATCCCGGATTTCCTCGACAATCGGTGCCGCCTTCGCGACCCTCGATACCGCCATGCTCGATGCCCGCAACCAGTGCATCCAGTTGCGAGCCGCCTACCAGAGCTCGGAGTTCAGCGCCGATGTCCGCTTCAGGGGGCTGCTCAGCCAGGACGCCCAGGGCCTGTTTCACGCAAGCCCGCCGCAGGAGTTCATGGCCCGGCAGGGTAACACCACCCTGTGGTCCTCCGCGCCGCCGGCCAACGAGTTGCCCGAGGGCCACCGCATAGTCGGCGGCTACGTGTCCTATAGCGAAACCGCGCCCGCCGCCAGCCTGTCCCGGGATGAGCAGATCGACCAGGCACTGGCTTCGGGATTCTCCGACAAGATCGGCTATCTCCACCAGGCGATCAGCCAGCGCTCCTGGCTGGCGACATTCTACCTGGCAGTGGGCGATGGCGTGCTGCTGCGTTACGTCTCCAGCGGCTCGAAGGCCGAACACGATCTGAAGGCCGGCCTGGAACCGCCTTCGGCCATCCTCGGCAACCTCCTGCGGTTGCCGGCACCGCTGGTCTCGGCCCTGAAGAAACGGACCCTGACACCGTTGGCACTGATTCACCAGGTCGCCGAAGCCGGCGAGTTGTCGCTCGTCGACAGCGACACCTTCTGGGGCCCAACGCAGCGCATCACTTCCGCCTGGAAACCCGACAGCGCCGCGATCAGGACCGCACAGGCGCGCGAGGACAAGCCCAGGTCCGCCTTGAGCCGAACCTTCGTCAGCTTCGATGAAGCCGTGCGTCACATACATGGCCAGGTAGGCCTCAAGGGCCGCCACCGGCAACAGTCACTGATCGTGAAGCACCCGCACAAGGACGAGTTTCGCGCCACCGAACCGGTAGCCGTTTCCGGCCCGCTGTTCGAGCCCGTCGGCCTGCAGGACCTGCCCGCGCAAGTGGTGCTGGCCGGCCTGTACGCCCAGGCCGATAGCCTGCCCGGGCAGTCGCCCGCGCGAGAACCCTGGCTGTACGAAAACACCCTGCGCCCGCTCGACCTGCTCGCCGGGCTCGACCAGGCCCGCCGCCTGCGTCCCCAGGGCGAGCCGCCACTGCCCCTGTGCCTGGGCACCGCCGATGGCGCCCTGCTGTCCTACCAGTCCCGCGACAGCGAACTGGAGGCGGCCCTGTTCCCCCCGCGCGATGACTGGCCGCAACGCGCCGAACGCTTCAACCGGGAACTGCTCGACGCCAAGCTGTCGACCTCGCAATGGGTACGCCGGCTGGCCGAAGCCGGAACCCTGCGGGTACTGGTCGGCAGCCGCCTGTGGAATCGCCCGGGCATCGTGGCCGCCGAAACCTGGCAACCGTTCGCCGAGCTCCCCGTACCGCCACTGGGCCAGGTCTTTCTGTCGGCCGATGACGCCGCCCGGTATGCCCAGCAAATCACCCTGGGCGGCCGTGCCCGGCAGATGGGCGGGCTGATCTTCCAACGCGAGGACCAGACCTTCGTCGCCACGCAGCCGCAGTTCACCGACGGCCGACTGTTCGACGCCAGCCAGCTCTATCCCACGACGGAAACCGGCATTGCGGCCTTCCCGGACGGGCATCGGCTGTATGCCGTGTATCGCTCCAACGTCAACCTGAGGGAGGTCGAGCGCAGCGGGCCACTGGCGAACCTGCCCGAGGACGAATTCCGCCTGGCCCATCGCAGCATCACCAGCCAGGAAGTACTGGCCACCCTCACCGGCAGGTCCGTCGGCCTGCAAGCCTTCTACGTGCTGATGAGCGACCTCAACCTGATCAAGTACATGCCCAGCGACAGCCAGGAAGAGGACGAACTGCTCATCCGCCTGCTGCCCAGGGCCCGCTCGGGCCGCAGTGCCATCGAGGAGCAACTGGAAAAGGGCGAACTGCTGCCCAGCGACTTCATCAAACTGCTGGCCAAGGCCCAGGGTCTCTATCTGGTCCGGGGCGACCGCTACTGGGGCAAGCCGGGCAGGCTGCCGGCGCAGTGGGCACCCACCCCCATCGTGTCGCCCTCCGATCAACCGCCGCCAGCCCTGGGGCCGCTGTTCGAGACCCTGGAGGCGGCTGCCCGCCATGCCCTCCAATGCCTTGACACCCGGCACCGCCAGTTACGGATCAGCTTCATCCTCAAGCATCGGCAACTGGCACGGTATGTCGCCTGTGAGCCGGTCGATGCGGGGACGCCGCTGTTTTCCCCGGCCTCGGTGTTCGGCACGAACGCCACGGGCACCCCGAACCTGCCGGCCGATCTCGAATTGGCGGCCATCGGCTACAGCGCCGCGCTGTACCCCGATCCACTGCCTGCCGGTGACAGTTGGCAATACCGCAATGTCTTCAGCCCCACCGACCTCGCCGCCGCCCTGCCCTACCTGCGCCCGGACGACTCGCTCGACCCGGCGTTGCCCCTGTACCTGAGCACCCGCGAGGGCGCCTGGCTCCAGTACCAGTCGCAGGGCGTCCAGGGCGACGACCTGCTGCTCAAGCGCCAGGGCAGCGAACCGAGCCTGGGCGAGCAGGTCACCCTGGGCAACCTGGACGTCCGCTACTTCGTCCATGGACTGGCCCGCGCCGGCCGCCTGAGCGTGCTCAAGACCAGTGAAATCTGGGATCGGGAAGGGCCGGTCAGCGACACCTGGAAACCCTACCAGCACTTGCAGCGCCGTCGACTGGGGCCGGTGTTCTCCCGCGCCGACGATGCCGCACGCCACGCCCACGGGCAGATTGCACACCGCCATGACCAGGTCCATGGCGGCCTGGTGCTGCAGCGCCCGGACGGTCTGTTCGTCGCCACCGAGCCCTGGTTGTCGCCCACCGGGGTATTCGAGCACCAGCTGGTTTTCCCCAGGGAGGTCAAGGCGGCCATCTTCCCCGCAAACCACAAGGTGGTCGGCGTCTATCATTCGGGCCTTGGCACGATCGACTTCCACCTGCCGGAGGATGAAGCCGAGCTGTACCTCAACCTGTTCCGCACCTGGGATATCCACCAGGCGATCGGCGAGCGCGAATCGATTCCCTACCGCTACTTCTCGGGCAGCGACGGCTCGCTGATCCGCTACACGGCCAGTGGCTCCGCCCATGAACAGGTCCTGTTCAAGCAACTGTCGCCACCGGCCGACAGGCCGCTGCAGGTGATGGACAATGCCCTGCAACGACGGATCGGCAGCGCCAGGACGGACGACAGGGGCGTGCTGGCCACCTATGCCCGCGACCTGCTGCAAGCCGGCGAGCTGCTGGTGCTGGTGCCGGGCACCATCTGGACCCACAAGGGCGTGGTTTCCAGCCTGAGTTCCACCGCCGACGGCTTCCGTGCCGGCAACAGCCGCCAGGCGAGCAACCACGGACATGCCACGGCCTTCCCGGACCTGAGCCCGGTGCATATCGACGCCCAGGATGCCTTGCGCCATGCCCTGGCCCGAGCCCACCAGGCGGACGACACGCTGTTCGGCTTCATCTTCAAGAAGGCCGGGCGCGAGGAATATGTCTCCACCGCCGCCGTCGCCGACGCCGGTTCCCGCTTCAACCGCTACCGGGTGTTCCCCGAGCATGTCGACCTGTTCAAGATGATTGCCCAGGGTTATGACTTCGAGGGTGTCTATGTCGCCCCGCCCGTCAGGCAGGGTGCGGTCGGGCTGCCGGCCGACCCGACCTATCGCCACTTAATCGGCGCCCGCGACCTTGCCCACCTGATCGCCACCGCCCGTGGTGTCTGCCCCGTGTCACAGACACCCGGACTGGAATCGAGCGTCAATCTGTACCTGTCGATGCCTGATGGAGCGCTGCTGCAGTATCAGGTCGAAGTCTTCCCCGTGCAGGACGAAACCGCCGAGGGTGCCGTATTCGCCAGCGATGGCATTCCGACCCAGGGGCAACTGGAGGACGGCACCCTGACACCATTGGCCTATCTGCGTCAGGTCGCGGCCACCGGCAAGCTGAAAGTGCTGCGCAGCGGCAGCTTCTGGTCGACGCCTGGTCCCATCGGCGCCACCTGGGCCCCGAGTCGACAGCCGGCCAAGCTAGCGGAACGCTATGACGTCGGCCCGCTGTTCAACCACGCTGACGACGCCGCGCACTACAGCCACCAGCGGATCAATCGGCGGCACGACCAGTTGGTGGTCAGCGCGACCTATCGCTGCCAGGCCAGTGACAGCTATGCCGCCCTCGAGCCCTTCAGCCACGAGCGGGCGGTCAAGGCCACGCGCGCCCTCGCCACGACCCGTAGCCAGGCGCTGGACCAGGAGCGCCTGCCGCTGACCTTCGACGCTACCTACGACCTGCACAGCCTGCATATCGCCCATGCCACCGGCCCGGCCTACCTGGGCAAGGAACGCCCGGCGGTCCTCGACTTCTTTTCCAACACCTTCATCTGCTTCGCCACCCAAACCCTGGAAAAGCAGGGGACTTACCTAGGCGGCCTCTATCTGTCGGTCGTCGACGGCGCACTGCTCAAGTACACCCCGCGTGGCTCGCATGCCCAGACCCAGCTGTGCGGCACCGCCCTGCCAGCGCAGAATGGTGCCTCGGGCGACCACCAGGTGATCGAACTGCCCGACACCGCCTTCGTGCAGAAAGTCGCCGCCACCGGCAACCTGAGCGTACTGGTCACCAGCGCGCAGTGGCGACAGGCCGGCCCGGTGGACGCCAGCTGGAAACCGGCGACCAGCACCGATACCCGTGCGGCGAGGCGCGCGCGGGAGCTGGCACCACCGATCATCAACAGCTTCCAGGACCTCGGCGTCGGGTCAACCGACATCATCGACCCGCAACGCGGCCTGCCGGTGCTGATCGGCCCACTGCAGTTGCAACCCGGGGACAGGATCGACCTGTACTGGGGCGACCATCCCATGCCCGTCGCCACCCATGTCCAGGGCAGTACGCCCGGCAGCGGCCATATCCCCCTGAAAGTCGAAACCCGCTGGATCACCTCGGGGACAACGACGGTACGCTACGTACTCACCCCCTTTCCGGGAGGTACGCCTGAAGAAGGCCGGAAAACGGTGCGGGTCAAGCTCGACACACCCGGCGCTCCCGAGCGCTCGTGCAAGGCCGGAAACGGCGCGACACTCTGCGAAAACGAAAAACTCGCCCTGCCCCAGGTGCTGCCTCCGGGGGTGATCGAAAATCCCGAGGGCGTCAGCGTGGTGGTCAAGCGCTATGCGAACATGGCCCGCGGCGACCGGATCGTGGTGTCCTGGCACGGTCGCCACAGCGAGCCGCTGATCCTGACCGAGCCAGGCGACGAGGTGGTGATCCCGATCGATCCGAAGGACATCACCGACGCCGGCAACTCCGATTCGATCATCGTGCGCTACGAGATCCGCGACGAGGTCGGCAACTGGTCGCAATGGTCGCGGCCGGCGATCATCGATGTCGGCATCGGCGATCCGTCCCTGCTGCCGCCGGTGGTGCCGAAGGCCCAGGGCATGACGCTCAACCTCGACGACCTGGATGGCACCGATGTCCAGGTGCTGGTACTGCGTTACGATGACATGAGCAGCAGCCACACGATACGCCTGGTGGTGGAGCGCGAGGATGCCGAGGGCCAGCAACTGCTGCCCTACACCCAGAGCGCCCCCGGACACGACAGCGACCCCTTCGTCTCGTTCCTGGTCCCCCATGAGCAGTTCATTGCCATCCTCCGCGGCCAGGCCCGCTTCTACTACTACGTGGACATCGCCGGCCAGCCCAGCCGTCGCTCCAAGAGCCGGCCGCTATGGATCATCGGCCGGTCACGCACTCTCAAGCCACCACGGGTGCCGCTCGCCGAGCAGAACGGCAACGTGCTGGACCCGGCCTTCCGCAATGTGATCGCCCTGGTCGAGCCCTACGACTTCATCGCGGCAGGCCAGCAGCTCAAGCTGACCTGGCTCGGCCGCACAGCCAGCGGCGGCGAGGTGCCGTATGACCGGACGGTCACCCTGCGCGAGGACGAAATCGGCAAGGACATCCCGTTCCTGATCCCCGACGACAAGGTCAGCGTGCTGGCGGGTGGCTCCGTCACCCTGCACTACGAAGTCATCACCAGCGCCGGGGACACCTTCCCGTCGCTGCCACGATACCTGCCGGTCAGTTCCGGGCCCCTCGGCCTGCCCAGGCCCAAGGTCCGCGAGGCAGGCGATACCTTCCTGCTGCCGGAACTGGCCCAGCGCGGCGCCACCATCGACGTGAGTTACAAGGACATGCGCGACAGCGACAGCGTCCAGGCCTATTGGCGCGGCACCGCGGGCAACGGCACGCCGGCACTGCCATCGCAGCCGGGCAACGCCACCGGCACCCTGGCCTTTTTCGCTCCCGTCACCGCGGTGAGCGCCAATATCGGCAAGCGCGTGGATGTCGGCTACACCGTCAGCCGTGGCAGCGTCCTGTCGCCCTCCGAGATCCTGCCGCTGTCGATACTGGTACCCGGAAACCTGCCTTCACCCGAGGTGCGCGAAGCCAGGGACCGGCTGCTGGACCTCAACACCTTCAACGGCGATGCCACGGTGGAGGTCGGCAAATGGCCGCATATCCAGGTCGGTCAACGGGTCTGGCTGCAGGTCGAAGGCACTCGCAGCGATGGCACGGCCTATAGCTTCACCCTGTGGAAAGCCGAGGAGGTCACCAGTATCGCCGACGTCATCGACGGCAAGCTGCCGCGCAGCGGGCTCGACAGCCTGCGGGACCTGAGTGGCCTGACGCTGACCTTCAAGGTGAGCTTCGATGGCAGCGCCGATGAGGCGACGGCCCAGGCCTTCCCACGGTCGACGCTGACGGTGCGGGCGAAAACCAGGGTGCCCGAACTGGTGCTCGACACCAGCCCGGCCAACCTGCACGGCCAGATCTTCCTGCTACCCTGCCATCCGCAGCTGTTGCCCGAGTTCGGTCCCGGCACCTGGATCCAGCGTGTTCCCAGCGGCGGGGTACCCGGCTATACCTACCGCAGCGAAAACTCCAGGGTCGCGGTGGTCGACCCGCATGGCCGGGTGACCGTGCGTGGCAACGGCAGCACCCATATCGTGGTCAGCGACCGGGTCGGGCAATCCAGGAAGTACCAGGTCAACGTGTACGGGGTGCAGTTGTGCTACGACCTGGGCGTCGGCAACAGCGACGAGATCACCGAGAACGCCACGGCCAAGGGTCTCAGGCTGCCCACCATCGATGAGCTCAAGGCGATCCGCAGGCTCTATGGCGTGCGCTGGCCGCTGCAGCATGCCAAGGAGAAGTTCACCTGGTCCATGACCGAGAAGAAGGGCACGCTGGGTCTCATCCTGCTGGTGCTGGACATGCGCAAGCCGGACGCGGCGCAGACCACTCACCCGGGGCTCACCGTCGACCTCGGCCTGGTGACCCTGACCCACCACGCCTCGGGTCTTGGCCTGGGCACCCGGTTGCTGCTCTGCAACTGATGCTCCGGTCCGGGCGTCCCGCGGTACTGCCGCGGCGACGCCCTCTCCCCAAATCCGGGCTCCATGGCGGAGCCCATTGACCCCCGTCAATACCTGCCACTGGCTATTTGCCCATGCTTGGCTTGCTTTAGTCTGCCTATAACTCCGGGCCGGACATGCAGGCCGCCTGGCAGGCCGTCTGCGCGTTGGCCCGAACCGTGGATGGGGAACCATGAACACTTCAATCAGTACCGCCTACAACTACCGGGTGGTCCGCCAATTCGCCATTATGACGGTGGTGTGGGGCATCGTCGGCATGGGGCTCGGGGTTTTCCTCGCCGCCCAATTGGTCTGGCCCGAACTCAACTTCAACCTGCCGTGGACCAGCTTCGGCCGCCTGCGCCCGCTGCACACCAACGCGGTGATCTTCGCCTTCGGCGGCTGCGCGCTGTTCGCCAGCTCCTACTATTCGGTGCAGCGCACCTGCCAGACCCAACTGTTCTCGCCCAAGGTGGCGGCCTTTACCTTCTGGGGCTGGCAACTGGTGATCGTGCTGGCGGCCATCAGCCTGCCGCTGGGCTACACCAGCTCCAAGGAGTACGCCGAGCTGGAGTGGCCGATCGACATCCTGATCGCCATCGTCTGGGTCGCCTACGCCTACGTGTTCTTCGGCACGGTGATGAAGCGCACCACCAAGCACATCTATGTCGGCAACTGGTTCTTCGGCGGGTTCATCCTCACCGTGGCGATCCTGCATATCGTCAACAACCTGGAAATCCCGGTCAGCCTGACCAAGTCCTACTCGCTCTACGCCGGCGCCACCGACGCCATGGTGCAGTGGTGGTACGGCCACAACGCCGTGGGCTTCTTCCTGACCGCCGGCTTCCTCGGGATGATGTACTACTTCGTGCCCAAGCAGGCCGAACGCCCGGTGTATTCCTACCGCCTGTCCATCGTCCACTTCTGGGCACTGATCACCCTGTACATCTGGGCAGGCCCGCACCACCTGCACTACACCGCCCTGCCGGACTGGGCGCAGTCGCT
>NZ_AQOH01000278.1 GCF_000364705.1 Pseudomonas fuscovaginae SE-1
CAGCGACCCGATCCTGCGTTTCCTGGTGGTGTCCCTGGCGTTCTACGGCATGTCGACCTTCGAAGGTCCGATGATGGCGATCAAGACCGTCAACGCCCTCTCCCACTACACCGACTGGACCATCGGCCATGTTCACGCCGGCGCGCTGGGCTGGGTGGCGATGATCTCCATCGGCGCGCTGTACCACATGATCCCGAAAGTCTTCGGCCGCGAGCAGATGCACAGCATCGGCCTGATCAACGCGCACTTCTGGCTCGCCACCATCGGCACCGTGCTGTACATCGCCTCGATGTGGGTCAACGG
>NZ_AQOH01000279.1 GCF_000364705.1 Pseudomonas fuscovaginae SE-1
GCCCAGGGCCTGATGTGGCGGGCGGTCAACGAGGACGGCACGCTGACCTACTCCTTCGTCGAAACCCTGGTGGCCAGCCACCCCGGCTTCATCGTGCGGCTGATCGGCGGCGCCATCTTCCTCAGCGGCATGCTGCTGATGGCCTACAACACCTGGCGCACCGTGCGCGGCGCAGTGCCTGCCAGCGTCAACGCCAACGCGCAGATGGCCTGAGGAGTTCGCCATGAAACACGAAGTGATCGAAAAGAACGTCGGCCTGCTGATGCTGCTGATGGTGTTCGCCGTCAGCATCGGCGGCCTGACCCAGATCGTCCCGCTGTTCTTCCAGGACGTCACCAACAAGCCGGTCGAAGGCATGAAGCCCTACACCGCGCTGCAACTGGAAGGCCGCGACATCTACATCCGCGAAGGCTGCGTCGGCTGCCACTCGCAGATGATCCGGCCGTTCCGCGCCGAGACCGAACGCTACGGCCACTATTCGGTGGCCGGTGAAAGCGTCTGGGACCACCCGTTCCTGTGGGGTTCCAAGCGTACCGGCCCGGACCTGGCACGGGTCGGCGGTCGTTACTCCGATGACTGGCACCGCGCGCACCTGTACAACCCGCGCAACGTGGTGCCGGAGTCGAAGATGCCGGCCTACCCGTGGCTGGTCGCCAACGCCCTCGACAGCAGCCACACCGAAACCAAGCTGCGTGCCATGCGCACCCTTGGCGTGCCCTACACCGACGACGACATCGCCGGCGCCGTGGCCAGCCTCAAGGGCAAGAGCGAGATGGACGCGCTGGTCGCCTACCTGCAGGTGCTCGGCACCTCGATCAAGAGCAAGAGGTGAGCCATGGAGATGAGTAGCGGAATGATCCGCGGCCTCGGCACCCTGGTGGTGATGATCGCCTTCGTCGGCCTCGCCATCTGGGTGTTCAACGCCAAGCGCAATCCGGAGTTCGCCCAGGCGCGCATGTTGCCGTTCGCCGACGATCCATTGCCCGAGACACCTGAACACGACCCCGCAACAAGGAGCAACCGGCCATGACCACCTTCTGGAGTACGTACATCTGCGTACTGACCATCGGCAGCCTGATCGGCCTGACCTGGCTGCTGATCGGTACGCGCAAGGGTGAAACCAAGGGCAGCGTCGACCAGACCATGGGCCACAGCTTCGACGGCATCGAGGAGTATGACAACCCGCTGCCGCAGTGGTGGTTCATGCTGTTCGCCGGGACCCTGGTGTTCTCCGTCGGCTACCTGGTCCTCTATCCGGGCCTGGGCAACTGGAAAGGCATCCTGCCCGGCTACGAGAACGGCTGGACCGGGGTCCACGAGTGGGAAAAGGAAATGGACAAGGCCGATGCCAAGTTCGGACCGATCTTCGCCAAGTTCGCCGCCATGCCGGTGGAGGAAGTGGCCAAGGACCCACAGGCGCTGAAAATGGGCGGTCGCCTGTTCGCCTCCAACTGCGCCGTCTGCCACGGCTCGGACGCCAAGGGTGCCTACGGCTTCCCGAACCTGGCCGACGACAGTTGGCGCTGGGGCGGCAGTGCCGACACGATCAAGGCTACCATCATGGGTGGACGCATCGCGGCCATGCCGGCCTGGGGCGACATCCTCGGTGAGGATGGCGTGCGCAACGTTGCCGCCTACGTGCGTCACGGCCTGGGCAAGCTGCCCCTGCCGGAAGGCAACGGCGCGGACCTGGCTGCCGGTCAGCAGGTCTTCAACACCAACTGTGTCGCCTGCCATGGCGCCACCGGCCAGGGTACCCCGGCCATGGGCGCACCGGATCTGACCACGCCGGCCGCGTTCATCTACGGCACCAGCCTGGCACAACTGCAGCAGACTATCCGCCACGGTCGCCAGGGCCACATGCCGGCCCAGAGCGAACTGCTCGGCAACGACAAGGTGCAGTTGCTGGCCGCTTACGTGTACAGCCTCTCCCACGGTAGTCAAGGAGAAAATAAAGCTCAATAAATACCGGATATTTCCTGCCGCATCAATCAGGATGCGGCAGTTCCCCGCCTCTGCGCGACCGAGTGTCGCACCTCCCTTTCAGTACGCCTACCCACTCCCGGGAATCGGTACTAAGCTTTCCAAACCCTGATCGATCCGCAACCCCTCGCCAACCGGTCGGTCACGGTTTTCGCGAGGACGCGTTTTGACCCTACACCGAGCATGGAAAGGCCGCAGAATCAGCGTCGCAAGGTATTGACCCAGGTCATGGCGCGTTGCAATGACCCTACTCTTTATCCATACTTGCGGCCGATTTTCACCCCTAATAACTATACCCAAACCGTGGAACCTTAGAATGAGCACAGCAATAAGTCAGACTGCTTATAACTATAAGGTAGTCCGCCAGTTCGCCATCATGACGGTGGTCTGGGGGATCCTTGGCATGGGGCTCGGCGTATTCATTGCCTCTCAACTGGTCTGGCCGGAGCTGAATTTCGGTCTGCCGTGGACGAGTTTTGGACGCCTGCGCCCGCTGCACACCAACCTGGTGATCTTCGCCTTCGGGGGTTGTGCGCTGTTCGCCACCTCCTACTACGTCGTGCAGCGTACCTGCCAGGTGCGACTGATCTCCGACAGCCTCGCGGCCTTCCACTTCTGGGGTTGGCAGGCCGTGATCGTCGGTGCCCTGGTCACCCTGCCGCTGGGCTACACCACCACCAAGGAATACGCCGAGCTGGAATGGCCGCTGGCGATCCTGCTGGCCATCGTCTGGGTGGTCTACGCCCTGGTGTTCTTCGGCACCATCGTCAAGCGCAAGACCAAGCACATCTATGTCGGCAACTGGTTCTACGGTGCCTTCATCGTCGTCACCGCGATGCTGCACATCGTCAACCACGCCTCGCTGCCGGTGAGCTTCTTCAAGTCCTACTCGGCCTACTCCGGCGCGACCGACGCGATGATCCAGTGGTGGTACGGCCACAACGCCGTGGGCTTCTTCCTCACCACCGGCTTCCTCGGAATGATGTACTACTTCGTGCCGAAACAGGCCGAACGCCCGATCTACTCCTATCGCCTGTCCATCGTCCACTTCTGGGCGCTGATCACCCTGTATATCTGGGCAGGTCCCCACCACCTGCACTACACCGCCCTGCCGGACTGGGCGCAGTCGCTGGGCATGGCCATGTCGATCATCCTGCTGGCACCGAGCTGGGGCGGCATGATCAACGGCATGAT